>JAUTWY010000457.1 GCA_030838305.1 Acidobacteriaceae bacterium | reverse complement strand
GCGTAGCGATCGTGATGGCGAACCCAGGACATCGTGAAGGGCAGGGCGTCCTCATCGCGGCCTTTGGGAACAAGATCGAGGTAGTTGTATGTGTTGACAACATTTTCGGTCCCGCGAGCGTAGGCGGAATAAGTGTGGAAGAGGTTGCCAGACTTGTCCTTATAGAAGACGCTGATTCCGGGTGCTTCCGCACTGGGGAATTCGACGAGATCGAAGTTGTACTCTACCTTGCCTTTTGCCACTTCCTCCGGTGTGAAGGAAGCGCGGTAGGCGTAGTTGAAGTCGGTCCCGAATGACGAGACCCAGGCAAATCGCCAGCCCATGCGCTTCTTAAACGGTTCGATTTTGGACAAGGGGGCTCGTGAAACCGCTGCGAATGAGACATCGCGTTGCGCCAAATGCGGCAGTGCGCCTTCGGTATGATCCATGCCGAATGAGCAACTGGGGCAGCCTTCGTTCCACTCCGGCCCGAACATGAAGTGATAGACGATGAGTTGGCTTCTGCCGTCGAACAGGTCAGCAAGAGTTTTCTTGCCATCCGGTGAATCGAAAACATAATTCTTATCGACTTTGACCCAGGGCAGCTGGCGGCGTTCCGCAGCCAGAGCGTCACGCTCGCGCGTGAGCTGCTTTTCTTTGGCAAGTAGTTTCTTGCGAGCCGCAAGCCATTCCTCTCGCGACACTATTTTCGGGTTGTCAATCGTGTTGGTCGACATCTTGATTCTTCCTTTCATCTGAGTTTGGCAGGACTTCTCCTGCTCGGTTCTTGCGAAATACTTTCACGGCCAGCGCTGCCAGCCCGCCGGTAGAGACCGCCCCGGCAACGATTAGCCCCATGGTTGCAAAACAGAATGGACACATCGTTCACCTCCTGGATGGCGACTCTGACCGCTAAGCCGCTTCTATAGGGGTGACGGATGAAGGCAGTCGATTTCGACACAGAAAAAGAACCTTTGGGACAGGCTGTCCCGCTGGGCAGCGTCCGCGCTCGCGAGGACTGGCCTTACGGATCCAGCAGGGCGGACAAAATCAACAAGATCTGCACCACAATAAACAGCAAGACCCGGACGCGATGATACAGATCCCAGCGTCGGCGCATGCTCAGCCAATCTGTTGGCAATCGATCGATATCGCCCTCGCGCGATTCGATTGTTAATTGGAGCCGGCAAGAGAATCGTGAGAACAATAATTAAGAGCTAAGAGGATCGCGGCCGCACAGGAAAGCCACCGCACAGCGGGCGCAGCTCGCATGATCAGCATTTGCAGGATCGCGAATACCAGACTGAGCGCGTACCACAACGGCATGGAGTGGCCAAGCCGCCTCGCTAGCGGCTTGGCCACCCGAACGTGCGCTTCGTCGGAAACCGAATAAAGCACAGGATGAATGAAGACCGCTACAGCCAGTTCATTCCCGACCAGCAGGCCGGAAGCGAAAAGACTCAAGAGGATAATCAGGATCTTCAATGCCATACGACTTTCTTGCCCCGCGCCGCTTCTTTCTGGGCGCTAGGGTGACGGTCTTTGTAGTGGAAGTAAACTCAGCGCTGTTTCGCTTCATTCGCAACGTCACCCCAAAGTCGCCGCGGTCTCCGGCACGAAGCCTGCGAACTGGCGCTCCAGTGCCTTGGCTGCGCCAGTGCGCCAGTCCGCGGCGATGGACTGGGAGGCGGGGTCGGGAAAGATGTCGTCTTCGCCTTTTTCCAATCCATCGAAGATACCTTGCGCCGCCGACTCGGGCGAGGCCTTTGGTATGTCGAAGCCGCGGTTCATATCTGTATCGATAGGGCCCAGGACGACTGCATGGACCGTTACGCCTTGGCCGGCCAAGAGCGCTCTCAACGATTGCGTCATGGTAAACGCGGCTGCCTTCGAAATGGAGTAGGCGGGTATGACCGGCAAGCCAGCGAGCGCCACCAGGGATAGGTTGTTAACAATGGCTCCCTTGGAGCGCTTTAGCAGCGGCAAAAAAGCGCGCGTCACATTGAACATTCCGAAGAGGTTGACGGCAAGGTGTTGCCCAATGGCGTCGAGATTGGTCAGATTGTCGTAGAGCGCGATGCCGGCATTGTTGATGAGAACGTCGAGAGATTCAACTCTCTTGACAGCTGCCTGAATCTGCTCGGTATTAGTCACGTCCAAGGTTAGGGACCTGGCGCGCCCATCTATGTGGGCCAAGGGCTGGCGCGTACCGGCATATACTCGCTTCGCACCTCTCCTCAAGGCTTCCTCGACCAGCGCCCGTCCTATACCGCGATTGGCCCCGGTTATCAGAACTGCTTTGTCTGCGATTGTCATATACTCTCCTCCTAATTAGGCGCCTCGGGGACTACTGCTAAGCCGCCTCTATGGGGATGACGCGTGAAGGGAGTCGATTTCGACAGAGCAACCGGAGGAAATTATCCCCGTCTTTGGAGCAGGAACTGTCTAACTGCCGGGTCCTCGGCGAGACCAATCGCCCGGTCGAAAGCATCTGCGGCTTCAGATGTCATCGCTAGCCGCTGCAATAAGTGAGCGCGAACCGCCCAGTAGGGCTGATAGCCCGAGACGGACTCGGGATCGATCGCGTCCAGTACCGCCAGCCCCGCTTCAGGTCCCCTCGCTTCGGCTGCTGCCGCGGCGTGTCCAGTTCGCGTGCCGAGCGTCGGAGATATGCGGATCAGCTGTTCGTAGAAGAGCATGATCGCACCCCACTCAGTCCGACCACTGCGCGCCCGCTCGGCATGTACCGACTGAATCGCGGCCTCGAGTTGAAAGCGGCCGGTGCGGCCGCGACTCGACGCTTCGGCGAGATGGCGTTCTGCCTCTTCGATTAATGGCAGAGACCACTGCTCGGAATCCTGCTCCGACAGAGGAATATAGCGGCCTTCCGGTCCACGCCGTGCGCGCCGCCGCGCTTCACAGTGGAGCATGAGAGCCAGCAGCCCGCGAACCTCTGCTTCCCTGGGCATTAACTGAAGAAGAACGCGTCCGAGCCAGATCGCTTCCTCGGCAAGCTCCCGGCCGCTCTGATCCATGCCCGCCATATCGTCCCAGCCAAAACCAATCGCGGAGTAAATCGCTTCGAGCACCGCGTCGAGCCGCTGCGGCAGTTCGCGCTCTTGCGGAACCTCGAACTGAATGCCACCATCGCGGATCTTCGTCTTGGCACGCACCAGGCGCTGCCCCATCGTAGTCGGTGAGACCAGGAACGCGTGAGCGATACGCGCCGCATCCAGTCCCAGAACGGTCTGGAGCATCAGCGGCGTGTGCATGGAGGAGTCGATCGCGGATGAGCGCACACGAACAGGAGCTTCAACCTGTCATCCGGAAACTCCGCCGGCAACGTCACCTCGCGTTCCTCCCTCAGGAGCCGGAGAGTGGGCTCACTTGCCACGGCCACCTGTTGATGACGCACAAGATCGATGAAGGAGCGGCGCGCTGCCGTCAGCAGCCAGGCCTCCGGATTTTGCGGCACGCCGTCTCCCGGCCAAGCCTTGAGTGCAGCTACCAGCGCATTGCTGAGAGCGTCCTCCGCGCTAGCCACATCTCGCGTCTGCGAGGAAAGGTAGGCCACCAGACGACCGTACGACTCGCGGGCCACCCTCTCGATCTCGCGATGAGTGCTCTCCTGGCCGCTTCCGTTCATCACGTGATCCGGTGCTTGGCTGCGGGTGCAAGGGGACGGACCTCGACAGCACCGGTCGCGGCCGTCGGGCAGCGCGCGGCCCAATCAAGCGCCGCGTCAAGCGAGGGGAGTTCCATGATTATGAATCCCCCCAGTTGCTCCTTGGTGTCAGCGAAGGGGCCATCCTGCACGCGCCGCTTTCCTTCCTTAAGCCGCACTGTCGTTCCAGTCTCCGGCACTTCAAGCGGATCGCCCGCGAGGTAGCTGCCGGATTCGACGAGAGCCTTGTGGTATGCGCGCCAAGCACCGGTGTAGGAGTCGGTTCCGTCGCTCTTCCGTGCCGCAAAAGCTTCAGGTAATTCGTAGATCAGCAGGGCAAATTGCATCAGAATTTCTCCTATGGGAACAATTTTAAGCGCCTTCGCGCGCTTGAATGTATGACGGGTGGGAATAGGCCATTTCGACAGATTTTGGGGAATCTCCAGAAACTTCAAGCAGGCACAGGCGAATTGAGGACTGTCAGCGTCAAGATAGCGATCTGTCGGGCATCGATCAGTACCGACGAGGGCCCCCTAGGAGTGACTGTCGTATTCCTGGCGAGAAGCTGACCCCTCATTACTAATCCGTGCGCCAGTTTGTGCCGACTGCATGTCGTCTGGAACTCCCGCCCACTCTTGCGCGCGAGCTGCAGTTCCAGTAGGAAGACTGTGTCTCCGTGCGGCTGGAGGAGCATCTTGCCCTTCGACTGAATACTTGCAATCTTTCATGATTCTCTGGTTCGCTCGATCGACCGACCGGGGCGCTATTGCGGCTGCAAAGTGCAGCAGCTGGAGCATGTCCTCGACTGAGCAGAATTCAAGGACACGATCCAACTTCGTCAACTCAAGTACGTGCTCGACCTGGTTCGTGACATTCATCAGCTGAAACCTGATCGCTTGAGAATAAGCCCACTCCCGTAGATCCAACAAGACACCCAACCCACCGGCGTCGATGCGGTCAACCTGCGCCAGGTCAAGTATCAGTATCCGAGTGTGTGTTTGTCTAAGCACCGCGTTGCGCAAGATCGCGTAGGCATCCCCGATTACAATTCGCCCCTGGCACCGTAGGACGGTACTGTCTCCCAATTTCTGTGCGGTCGCATTCAGCATGACTATCTCCTTGGCTCATCCTGAAGATTTCGGAATCAGAGCTGAGCTTCTTGACCGGTCACGTCCGATTGAACCTCGGCTCTACTTGTATGTCGAACGGGGGGTAGCGAGATCGACTGATTCTTCGTCTTTTTTTTGGGGGGACTACCTGCCCGGCCTCGAAAGAGAAAAATCGTCGGCAGGGTCAGATCCTAAAATCCGTCCGGTCGCTTGGCCGGATCATCGGCAAGCCAGGGTAGGGTCGGAAAGCCGGTTCGAGGCACACGCTCTTG
>JAUTWY010000453.1 GCA_030838305.1 Acidobacteriaceae bacterium | reverse complement strand
GATCATACGAAACCGTGAAGACGCGGAAGACGCAGCGCAAGAGTGCTTTCTGAATGCTTTCGTCCATCTCAAGGATTTTGATGGAAGATCCCAATTTGCAACCTGGCTGACCCGCATTGCGATTAATTCGGCCTTGATGAAGCTTCGTAAGAACCGCAGAGCGCGAGAAGTTCCCATAGACGAGCCAACCCCGTCGTCTGAACCCGTAGCGCAACGAGAATTTCCGCACGACGCTCCCGATCCGGAAGAGAGTTGCTCCCTTCGTGAACGGAAACGAATCGTGGTGTCAGCCATTTCGGGGCTGCGGCCGCGAGCTCGCGACGTTGTGGAGCTCATCCACTTACAAGAACACTCAATCACAGAAACTGCACAAATTCTGGGGATTTCGACCGCGGCAGTAAAGACGCGGATGTTTCACGCGAAAATCAAGCTGCATCGAATGCCCTTGCTGCAAAGTGTCGGCAGCTCCAATCGGCTGAGCGCTAGGTAGATAAGGAGGTACCTCAATGGGAGCACCGATGAAGACCGCAGTTTATTCGTTAAGGCAACCTAGAACCGGGCCCAATGCCAACTTGATTCACTTCCTGGATGAGGATCTGGCTTTAGTGCCAGCTTCTGGCATTTCGGAAGAATTTCATAAGCTGTCGCGCTTCTTGCCGGTGATCGTGCTTGTTCCAAAATCGGCTGTTCATGATAAGACGACCCAGAAAAAGCCGGGACCCAATAAGTCCGTCACTGGCCTCATCGATACCAACGAAGTCTGCTTACCGCTGGATGCAGCGAAGGCCTGGTTGAAAAATCCCAACGCCAAAGACACATTTGAGTTTGGGGGAGTGAAAGGATGTTTTTCAACGATGGAAATTCATCGCAATGGTCGGCCCGTTATTCTCACATTTAAGGAATTCAAAACGCTCGCGTATCTGATCAAAAACCCTCGGAGAGTGATCTCACGGGACGAACTACTGAATGAAGTGTGGGGATACGAGAACTATCCTTGTACAAGGACCGTGGATAACCACATTTTGAAGTTACGCAAAAAACTAGAGCTGGAGCCTGGTAATCCCAAGCACTTTCATACGGTCCATAGCTCTGGTTACAAGTTCCTGCCCTAAGTCTCTGTATTCAATTTTGCACCAAGAGAAACTCAAGAGATGGCCATGTCCAAAGTTCGCTTCTGCCGCTTCATCCAATAGTGGCGGTCATGAAATGTCAGGTGACCGAGGAGAGAGAAATATGACTAGAGGAGTAAGTCAGAAGAGTGCACAAGGAGAATTCAATGCAACGGGGAAACGATTTGCAACAACAGCGGGTGGTCGTGGTGGGTGGGTCGTCGGGGATTGGTTTCGCCGTGGCCCAACAGGCGGCCTCGCAAGGAGCCAAGGTCGTTATCGTCTCTAGCAATGCGGAACGAGTTCAGAAGGCCGTTGAGTGTATCAGTGGCGAAGCACAGGGGCAGGCGGTTGACGTCTCGGACGAACGGGCCGTCGAAGCTTTGTTCGCAAAGCTTGGCCCTTTCGATCACCTGGTATTCACCGCCGGCGATAGCCTCGATTTGCACGAGCTCGTTGCCACGGATCTCACGCAGGCCAGACGCGCCTTTGAGTTGCGCTATTGGTCTGCCCTCGCCGCGGTCAAATACGGAAAGCCACACATTCGCAAGGGCGGCTCAATCGTGCTCACAACCGGAGTCGCCGGTCGACGCCCGAACAAGGGATGGGTAGTCGCCGCAAGCGTTTGCGGAACCATCGAAGCGTTAACACGTGCCCTAGCGGTTGAGTTGGCGCCGATTCGTGTTAACGCAGTATCTCCGGGAGTCGTTCGGACGAACCTCTGGCAGACCATGAGTGCCGCAGAGCGGGAACACCTATATGAGAGCGTGGGCAAGAGTCTGCCTGTGGGCCGAGTTGGCGAACCTCACGACATCGCACAAGCCTATCTGTTTTTGATGCAGGAAGGATTCGGGACTGGGCAGACGGTTGTGGTTGATGGTGGAACGGTCCTCGTTTGAATGAACAAAGATATACGGGATGTCCGGAAAGAGAGATGGGAAACAAAATTTATGGCAAGAGCAGCAATTGTCACCGGTGCATCGCGCGGTATAGGGGCGGCCGTCGCTGAACGGCTCGCGAAAGACGGCTTTTCCGTAGTTGTGAACTATGCAGGCGGCGAAACGGAAGCTGCTGCACTCGTCAACGAGATTAAGTCGGCGGGGGGACGCGCCATTGCCGCGAAAGCTGACGTCAGCAAGGCGGACGAGGTTTCGCGGATGTTCCAAATCGCGGAAAAGGAATTCGGAGGAGTCGACGTCCTGGTCAACAACGCCGGCATCATGCTGCTGTCGAACGTGGCGACGACGGATGACACGGTCTTCGACCGGCAAATTGCCGTCAATCTGAAGGGAACATTCAACGGACTGCGAGAGGCAGCCAAACGCCTTCGCAATGGGGGACGCGTCATCAACTTCTCCACGAGTGTTGTCGGACTCAAGCTCGAAACCTATGGCGTTTACGCAGCGACGAAAGCCGCCGTCGAAACTCTCACGGCAATCCTTTCGAAAGAGCTACGCGGGCGGTCAATTACGGTAAACGCCATAGCGCCTGGGCCCACCGCCACGGATCTGTTCCTCCACGGAAAATCGCAGGAACTCATCGACCGGATGGCGAAGATGAATCCGCTTGAGCGGCTCGGCACGCCTCAGGATATTGCGGCGGCAGTCTCATTCCTGGCTGGTCCGGACGGGAGTTGGATCAACGGCCAGGTGCTTCGCGCAAACGGGGGAATGATCTAAAGCAGGGTCATTCTGCTGCAAGTCTTTCTTAAAAAAGCGAACCATTACTCGAAAGGAGAAGAAGGAAATTGCCGTTACAAGGGCTTCCAGCGGTTTCGGTGCGCTTGCGGCACGGGCACTCGCTAAGCAGCTTCTGGCATTCCGGAAGAATTTCATAAGCTGTCTCGCTTCTTGCCGGTGATCGTGCTTGTTCCGAAATCGGCTGTTCATGATAAAACGACGACCCAGAAAAACCCGGGACCCAATAAGTCCTTCACTGGCCTTATTGATTCCGAAGTCTGCTTACCGCTGGATGCAGAGAAGGCCTGGTTGAGAAATCCCAACGCCGCAGACACGTTTGAGTTGGGGGGCGTGAAAGGTGCATCGCGCTGAAGACAGGTTCTTGTTCTAAATTCATATATTCAATTTTGCACGAGGAAAAACTAAAGAGATGGCCATGTCCAAATCGTCTATCTGACGCTCTGAGTCTGCCGGCTGAGTATTTTCCTGACGAGGAACCCGTCGATCAATTCGCAAAAGGAGCAACAAAAATGAGAAATTCAATGAAGGGTATGCGAGTAGCAAGAGGAATATCTCAGTTCCTCTTCGTTTTATTGCTGTTGACCTGTGGCGCGGTCTCAGCGCAGAACCAACAGCATCGCATCCGGAATATTGTTCTGGTCCACGGCGCCTGGGCCGATGGTTCTGGCTGGAAAGGAGTTTACGACAATCTCGTCAGGGACGGCTACAACGTCAGCATCGTCCAAGAGCCGGAAACTTCGTTTACAGACGACGTGGCCGCCACCAAGCGTGTCCTTGCTCAACAAAATGGACTGTGCATTCTCGTCGGCCATAGCTACGGGGAGCCGTAATTACCGAAGCTGGCTCGGACTCATCCGTCGCTGGTTTGGTATACGTCGCGGCCCACATGCCAGATGCTGGAGAGAACGAGGCGGACGACGGAAAGCGCTTCCCAAGTGACCTGAGCAAGTCTGATGCAATAAAGAAGACGGCAGACGGCTTCACTTACCTAGAGCCCACGCAGTTTCATGAGTACTTCGCAGCCGACCTGTCCGCGGAGCAGGCCACGTTCATGGCGCGCTCGCAAGTATTCAACTTCGGCGACAATTTCAAAGCCGTCATCACCACCGCTGCGTGGAGAAGCAAACCGAGTTGGATGTTGGTAGCCGCAGCAGACAGAACCATAAATCCCGATCTCGAACGGTGGTATGCAACACGCGCCAACAGCCATAAAGTCGAAGTCTCCGGCGCCAGCCACGCAGTCTACGTTTCCAGGCCAAAGGAGGTTGCAGCTCTGATCGAAGAGGCCGCATCGCACGCCCGATAGGAGAACGCGGAATGTCAAGTATCAGGTCGCTCGCCTTCGAGCCGCCAGGTGATAGCCCCCGCATCCTCGGCGATTCGGAAGTAATCCAGTTGCGCGTCGTGCGGATAAGTATCGAGACGGCTTGTAGGCAGTGAACGCTTGGCACATGGATCCTCGACGGATTTCGGGCAAGCCACAGACCACCATCCCGGTCGATTATCTTTTATGGGCTATGGTGTGTCTTGGCGGCCGTCACCCCGCCCCAGAGCGAACCGGGATTGGCTCGACCCCCATGAAGCTTCATCATCCGGTCGAAGAATTCGCGCACGGTCTTCGTCTCCTCGTTGAGGCGCAGGAAGTCCCGGAAGTAGCTGCGCGTTTCTTCGATGATCCGCGGGTCGTCGTCGTTCTCGGGCCGTTTGAGAACGACGACCACGGCGCGAGGTTTCAGCAAATCGAGTTTGTCGAGGGCAGCGATCCATTTGGCCCAAGACTCTGGATTACCTTCCGCCATATAGGGATGGACGCCGTTGTAGGCGACGTCCCCGGCCACCACCAAGTCGATGGACGGGACGTGCAGACTCGTGGACAGAGCCGTGTCGGTGTAGCCCGTGTCGACCAAGACCAACTCGTGCCCTTCCAGCTCGATGGTGTTTCCTTCAAGCGCCTCGGCCACCGCGAGCTGTTCCGGGAGCTGGCCGGGAAAGCGCGAATTCCAGAAGCTGTTGAAGTAGGGCGGGTCGAGCTCCCGACGCATGGCCTCCACGATGTCCGGCCTTGCCACCGCCCGTGCATGGGGGAAGCGCTGCTTAAGCAACCCTATACCAAAAAAATGATCGCCATGGCTATGAGTCAAGTAAATCGTGGTCAGATTCTTGCCGCTCGCCATAACCCAGTCCGCCAGAGCCTG
This sequence comes from Acidobacteriaceae bacterium, assembly GCA_030838305.1. Taxonomy (GTDB): domain Bacteria; phylum Acidobacteriota; class Terriglobia; order Terriglobales; family Acidobacteriaceae; genus Sulfotelmatobacter. The sequence goes on along the minus strand of JAUTWY010000453.1, from coordinate 157 downwards.
CGAAGCTTCGGCGGTAAGGAAGGTATCGACCAGCACAGCATCACGTTCGCCGTAGATCAGCGTGGACGAGTTGGGCACCCAGGCCAGGGACTCGTAGCCTGGCGGCAACTCCCGGTTGAGGCCGGGCCGCTTGGTGATGAACACCGACCATTGCAAG
>JAUTWY010000437.1 GCA_030838305.1 Acidobacteriaceae bacterium | reverse complement strand
CAAGTTTTGAAAACCAAATTGCGCTCCATCCAGAAATTCTTCACGTGCATCTGGTCATGAAGATAGCTGAACATGAGGAAGGTCCACACCAAGGTAGTCCCGATCGATACTGTCTGATCGAACCAGGAGAACCTGAGCAGCCGGAGAACAACCACGACAATGGTCAGAATCATCGTACTCGGGATAATCCATTCCAACCCAATATTCCCGAGGGCGACGCTGCCAGTGGTTGCGTCGAGGTATTCCTTGCTTGGCCGCTGCTTTTGCAGCGGGCCGTAAAGAACCATGTGGTGTTTCATATGGCTCATGCTCAGCCAGGGAATCCATCCGGTGTGCAAGAGCCGGTGGAGTAGGTACCCCAACAACTCGGATACTGCGATTGAAGTTCCCATCCAAGCTGCGAAATGTAAGATCCGGAGCATGTGTTCTCCTTCAGTGCAAGGCCATAAAGGGTGCCGAATTCTACCGCCCGGGAATCTTCCAGCGCTGCCCAGATTCCTGTCGGACTCTTGTGGCCGTCACGCCTAAGTTGTTGGTTCCTCGAACAGAGTCTGTGATCAAAGCCAGGAACCGTTTAGTGAAGGGCAAGTCGGATGCCAGAATAGAAGGACAAGCGCAAGAGCGGCGATCCACGACAGGCGGGGGACCTATGGAGGTCAAAAAGGCAGGTACGTATGTTCCACGGAGAGAAGGAACAAAGAATCTTCAGAGAGGGAAAAGGCTATCGCTCAACAGAAGGCAAGAACCCTAACTTCAGCATTTTCGAGCGAAGTCCTTCCCGGCTAATGCCGAGAATCTCGGCCGCGTGCGTACGGTTGCCGGAAGTGTGTTGAAGGACGACCTGAATCAGTTTTTTCTCCATTTCAGACAGGCTCATGGGTTGGATGTCAGCCTCTTGCCGACTGATCGCTTTGCGCCTGCCGATGCGTTCATTGAGTGCACTTGCGGGAATCTCTTCTCCCGCCGGGCACATCGCTGCCAGACGGGCCATCTCTCCTTCGAGTTCCCGGACGTTTCCCGGAAAAAGATAGGCCAACAGCAACTGCTTGGATTCATTGCTGAGGTGCGGGGGCGCCACGGTGCGCCTTCCGGCATAGGCGCGCAGGAAATGGTCCGCCAGCACTACCACATCGGCTCTTCGCTCGCGAAGAGGTGGAACCTTCAGGGTCACGGTAGACAAACGAAAAAAAAGATCTTCACGAAAACGCCGCTGTTCAACCTCGCTCTCAAGATCACGGTTTGTGGCGGCAATCACGCGCACGTCGACCCGTTCGGGCTCAGCTGACCCGACTCTGTTGAAGTCTCCTGACTGCAGGACACGCAGCAACCGAGACTGGAGTTCGAGAGGCATTTCGCCAATTTCGTCAAGAAACAATGTGCCGCGGTTGGCAGAGCCGATCAGCCCAACCCTGTCTCGATCGGCTCCACTGTAAGCTCCACGCACACATCCGAACAGCTCGGACTCGATCAACGTCGCTGGGATGGCCGCGCAGTTCAGAACGACGAAAGGGCCTTTGGCCCGAGCACTGCGGCGGTAAATAGCCCGAGCCAGGAGTTCCTTGCCCGTTCCAGTCTCGCCTTGGATCAATACAGTCAGCTCTGTCGGCGCAATCTTCGCAAGCGTTTCGAGAGCAGCGAACATGCTTGGATCAGCCGTGATGATGCCGTCACTCTCGCCATACATTAACTCAAGATCGCGAGCTTTTTGACGGGCGCTCTCGATGGCAACCGCTGTGTGCAGGCGGGGCGCCGCCAAAGCGCATATCTCGGAGAGCAACTGTTCATGGCTTTCATTGAAGTGGTTCGAAACTTCCCGATTCTCCAGATAGATGACAGCGAAAGCATCATTCACGACGATCAGGGGCGCACACAAAACTGAGCGGAGGTGAAGCCTCTTGACACTCTGCTTGTTTCGAAGAACTGACGACTCCAACGCATCGTGAACCAGCAGCACCCGCCCTTCCTGCATAGCCATTCCTGCAATGGTGGTGCTAATCTCCTTCTCTCTCTCGAGCAGCGTTTCGTTACGAAAATTGCGCGCGGCGGTGGCGCGAAACTCGCCGTTGTCCCACGCCACGACGCATCCGCGGTCAGCTCCCAACGCTTGAATCGTCATGTCGAGAATGTTGGCGAGCAATTCCCCATAGTCATGCTCTTGAAGCAGACTTCGGGCAATGCCGTAGAGCACGTTTGCCCTGTCGGGAGAACATTGGCTCATCGCTTGATACCCCTAACCTTGGGGCTCTTCACTTGTTCAACCCCAAGCGCCCAAGCAACAAGGGAAACCTGGGGTCGCTTCGGAGCGGATCTGCCATCGGGTCGGTGGGCAGATACACGAGATACTCGCAGCGCTCTGCGTAGGCTTTGTCGAGCCAGGCAAAGGCCTGGTTCTTGTCGCCGAGACCGGTGTAGACCATAGCGATGTAGAGACTGGGGACGTATCGATCCCTGCTCAACTGCTGCAGCTGTGAAATAATTTTGCGTGCTTCCGCCGACTGCCCGGAGACAGCATTGAGATGCCCTAGCAGAGCGAGAAGAGCAGGGTCATTCGGCGCGAATGCGAGAATGGACTGGTAGGCATGCAAAGCCTGTGGGTACATACCTTGTTGTTCATAGGCGCGACCCACGTTGATGACTGCCACGGCATAGTTTGGATCAAAAGACAGGGCCGTGAGGTCCGACCCGATACTTTCCTTAAATTGCTTTGCCTGGTAGTAGGCCTCTCCCAGTGCGGTGTTGAGCAGAGGAGCCCTTGGTTCGATCGATACCGCACGTTTGCGCTCGGCAATTGCCTGGTTCAGGTCACCCATCGCTGTCAGGTAATAAGCGTAATACTGATGCGCCGTAGCATAGTCCGGCCGTAGTTCCATGGCTTTCTTGAATTCCTTTTCAGCGTCAGCATAGTTCCAATCGTATACAAGCGCGGAATATCCCAGCGCTACATGGGCCTCTGCGAGTCTTTCGTCCAGTGCAAGCGCTTTCCGAGCATTGGCCTCGGCTTTGGGGAAGGCTTGGTTCGGCGGTAAAGCTGTATAGGGAAGAGATCCCAACAGCGCATAACAGTCAGCCAAACCAGCGAAGGCGGGTGCATAGGTTCCGTCGTATGCGATTGCCGCTTGAAAAGAAGAA
>JAUTWY010000434.1 GCA_030838305.1 Acidobacteriaceae bacterium | reverse complement strand
TCAACATCGGATGATACCCAACAGTCGGCTTTTCATCCGGGTTCCATTTCAAAATACAGCGCCATTCTGACTGGTAGGACCAATGCCTCTTCTTCCGTAAAAGGTACAAAGTCGGTTCTGGGTTGTCGCGGAAGCCGCCACGCGGCAACTATTGGCTTTGCCGGGTCGACACCGAGTCGCTTCGCGATTGCGTCTCCATAGTTTCAAGTTGTTTTGAAACGCCGGCCTGATTTCTTATTCGCGGCTTCCAGGATTGCGTAGGTTTTGCGCAGCCTCGACCGGGTTCGGATAACCAGATGTTCGGTCGAGGCTGCGCTCTGTGAGTGCTCGAAGTAAGACCGCTCAGCTGAGATCAGGCGAGGTCGAAGCGATCAAGGTTCATCACCTTGCCCCACGCTGCCGCGAAGTCTTTGACAAACTTCTCCTTCGAGTCCGCGCACGCATAGACTTCCGCGAGTGCTCGGAGCTCAGAGTGCGCACCGAAGATCAGATCGACAGGGGTGCCGGTCCACTTGACCTCATTCGTCTTCCGATCCCGCCCCTCGTACACGCCTTCAGAGCCAGCGGACGGCTGCCATTGCGTCCTCATGTCGAGAAGGTTGACGAAGAAGTCGTTCGTCAAAGTCTCGGGTCGTTTGGTGAAGACGCCGTGTTTGGACTGCCCAAAGTTGGCATTCAGGGCGCGCAGGCCGCCGACGAGAACCGTCATCTCGGGGGCGGTCAGCGTCAGCAACTGCGCCCGATCCACCAGCAGTTCCTCAGCCGGTACCGGGTGTCCCTTGCGGAGGTAGTTAATGAACCCGTCTGCGGTAGACTCAAGTACGGCGAATGATTCCACATCGGTCTGCTGCTGCGAAGCGTCCGTGCGCCCGGGCGAGAAGGGAACCTTTACGTCGTGACCGGCCTTTTTCGCAGCTTCCTCGACCGCTGCGCTGCCGCCCAAAACGATCAGGTCAGCCAGCGAGACCTTCTTCCCGTCGGACTGTGAAGCGTTGAACTCCTTTTGGATCGCTTCGAGCGCCTGCAGGGCCTTAGCCAGTGCGGCCGGCTGGTTCGCTTCCCAATCTTTTTGCGGTGCAAGGCGAATGCGCGCCCCGTTTGCTCCACCGCGCTTGTCGGAGCCGCGGAACGTCGCCGCCGCCGCCCAAGCCGTCGCGACCAGTTGGGAGACGGGCAGGCCAGACGCGAGTATTTTCGCCTTCAGAGCAGCAATGTCGCGCTCCCCGATCAATTCATGATGGACTGGGGGAACCGGGTCTTGCCACAGCAATTGCTCCTTAGGAACGAGCGGGCCGAGATAACGCGCGATCGGCCCCATGTCGCGGTGCGTCAGCTTGAACCACGCCCGTGCGAACGCATCTGCGAACTGATCCGGATGCTCGAAGAAGCGCCTTGAAATTTTTTCGTAAGCAGGGTCGAGCCGCAAAGAGAGGTCAGTGGTCAGCATTGATGGGCTGTGACGCTTCGACTTGTCGAACGGATCCGGCACCGTTCCGTTGCCTGCTCCGTTCTTCGGTCTCCACTGATTGGCGCCGGCCGGGCTCTTGGTCAGTTCCCATTCGTAGCTGAACAGGTGCTTGAAGTAGTCGTTGCTCCACTTCGTTGGCGTCGTGGTCCAGATGACTTCGATGCCGCTGGTAATCGCGTCACCCGCTTTGCCCGTGCCAAATCGGTTCTTCCAGCCGAGACCCTGCTGCTCGATAGGGGCGGCTTCCGGCTCTGGGCCGACATTCGAGTCCGGAGCAGCACCGTGGGTTTTGCCGAAGGTGTGCCCGCCAGCAATCAGCGCGACCGTTTCCTCGTCATTCATCGCCATGCGGCGGAACGTCTCGCGGATATCCCGTGCCGCAGCGACCGGGTCCGGCTGTCCATTGGGCCCTTCCGGATTCACATAAATCAGGCCCATCTGAACCGCGCCGAAGGGAGTCGCGAGTTCGCGGTCACCGCTGTAGCGTTCGTCTCCTAGCCACTTGCGCTCAGTCCCCCAGTAAACCTCATCGGCTTCCCATACATCCTCGCGCCCGCCGCCAAAACCGAAAGTCTTGAAGCCCATCGACTCAAGGGCGACGTTACCGGCGAGAATCATAAGGTCGGCCCAGGAGATTTTCCGGCCGTATTTCTCCTTTGTCGGCCAGAGCAGCCGGCGCGCCTTATCGAGGTTCGCATTGTCTGGCCAGCTACCGAGCGGTGCGAAACGCTGCTGGCCAGCTCCGGCGCCACCGCGGCCGTCGGCGATGCGGTACGTACCCGCGGCGTGCCACGCCATTCGAATGAAAAGTCCGCCGTAGTGGCCGAAATCGGCCGGCCACCAATCCTGCGAGTCCGTCATCAAGGCATGAAGGTCCTTGATCACGGCATTCAGGTCGAGGCTTTTGAATTCTTCAGCGTAATTGAACTCCTTGCCCATGGGATCGGATTGGGGGGAGTTCTGGCGTAAAACCTTGATGTTAAGCTGATTCGGCCACCAGTCCGCGTTCGTCGGGCCACTACCCGCATTGTGTCTGCGGACGCCCGTAAACGGACATTTACCTTCGGAGAGATCGTGATCAATTGCCATAATTGTTATCCTCCTGATCTTCGTTCAGAGACTTGTCTCGCCTGTTTCTTCTTACTGATCGCCATGACCTTCCTCCGCGGACTCATCCAGGGGTCGCAGATTGGTGTGGTGTGGCCGTTGGGCGTGCATTTCGCTTCGCGGCAGCTTGGCAACGCCCACAAAGAGCTTCGATTTCCAGCGAACAGCGCAGAAGTGCGAACTGTCCCAGGCTGGGTGTACCTTCTAGAAGCTTGTCCACTTCGGGTATCTCTATGTCATGTATCCGTCTGCATCCGACGCAAAGGACGTGGTGATGTGGCTCCACGTTGCCGTCATAGCGCGCAGCATCGTGCAGAAGGGTTACCTTGCGCGCCTCTCCCACTCCGCAGAATTGTTCCAGAATCCGATGGACTGTGGCCGATGATACGTGG
>JAUTWY010000416.1 GCA_030838305.1 Acidobacteriaceae bacterium | reverse complement strand
TCTTCACACCGCGCTGAAAGGCGAAGGTACGGATGTTGTTGCCATAATCAAATGTGACTGATCCCATCTTCTGCAGTCGCAGCATGCCCTCGACGTGGGCTGCCATCGCATCCAGCGATTTCTCCTGGTACGCCTTGGGATCGTTTTTTCGTAACTCGATGGCTTCGTCGAGCGTCATGCCGTTGGGCACATATCCATTCAGCGGATCGTGCGCCGAAGTCTGGTCGGTGAGAATATCAGGCACGACGCCGCGAGCTGCCAGTTCCGGAATAACGTCCGCGCAATTTCCCACCAGACCGACTGAGACATTTTCTTTCTTGCGCACAGCGTTTTTCAAAATGCGTAATGCTTCATCCAGGGTCGTGACCATGAAGTCGCAGTAGCCGGTCTTCAAGCGCTTCTTGATGCGCTCGGGATCGACGTCAATCCCCAGAAACGCCGCGCCCGTCATGGTTGCGGCTAGAGGCTGGGCTCCGCCCATGCCTCCCATGCCGCCGGAGACGATCAATTTGCCCGCCAGGTCTCCACCGAAATGTTTCTCGCCCGCCGCCGAGAATGTTTCAAATGTGCCCTCGACAATTCCCTGAGAACCAATGTAAATCCATGAGCCTGCCGTCATCTGGCCATACATCATCAACCCGGCCCGCTCCAGTTCGTTGAACTTCTCCCAGTTGGACCAGTGGCCCACCAAGTTGGAATTTGCGAGGAGCACGCGCGGCGCATGGTCGTGCGTTTTGAACACGCCGACTGGTTTGCCTGACTGCACCAGCAAAGTCTCGTCGTTGTCGAGCTTCTTGAGGCTAGCGACAATCGCGTGGTAGGCCTCCCAACTGCGCGCTGCGCGGCCCGTTCCGCCGTAGACGACAAGGTCCTGCGGACGCTCGGCAACTTCCGCGTCCAGATTATTCATGAGCATGCGCATGGCGGCTTCCTGCTGCCAGCCTTTGCAGCTAATCGTGTTGCCGCGCGGCGCGCGGATGGATGCGGGAGCCTGGGTAATCTCCGAATCAACGGGCATGGATAGATGTTACTTGCTAAGTGGGAGAGTGTTCAATGTGGGGTTTGGAACAGTGAAAGTACGACGAACTCACCACGAGGAATAGGCTGTTCCATCCGTCGCAGTCGCGCTCGATGCGGAATGCACATCGCTGATGCCGGGATCCTGCTGGTCCACGGTGAGGAGTATGTCTTCCTGCACTACTTCCCAATTCGGTTCATTGGTCATCGGATCCTTGGGAATGACTTTAAGGTAGCCGCCCTGGATGAGGTCGTCGAGGGACTGTGGTGCTTTTTGTTTATCAAGGGTGTACTGCGAAATCAGGGAGCGGAGCGTGAACAGGTCTTGACGCAGCACGGCCTCGCGCGCCTTTAGCAGCGAAGTTGTATAGATCGGAAGCGCAATCGACATCAGAATGCCGATGACGATCATCACGATCATCATTTCGAGCAACGTGAAACCCGCGCTGCTCCTCGTTCTAAGTCTTCTTGCCATTACCAGTCCTTGTACTTCGTTCCGTCCAGTCCTGTGCCTTGCGATTTGGTAAAAACGTCGAAAACGCTCTGCCCGCCCCAGGAATCGGACTCCGGATCATCTTGCATCGAACGCAGGCCCCACTCCGTGTTGCCAGTCATCGGGTCGATGGGAATCTTGCGCAGGAAACGAATTTTCTTGCCCTGCACATCGACGCCTTTCACCAGCGTTTCGAGATCAGGAGGATAATTCTGACTGTCGACCTTGGTCTGAAAGCCGCCGCGGTCGGCCGCGTCTTTGTAGCGATCGATGGCGTCGCGCATTTCCCACAAGTCGATGCGCAGCATGCGCTCTTTCTCTCGTTGAACAGTCAGCCGCGCCAGCGGCACAGCCATCGTGGAGAGAACAACCAGGATCGCGGTGGCGATCATCAACTCCAGAAGCGTAAAACCTCGTTCGGTTCGGACGCTCCGAACGCAGCGGAATTTCTGTCTGTTCATCTCAAAATCTCGGATTGAAAGAACCCGCCGACAATCCTATTCCACAGTCACCGATGCCTGCGCACCGTTCACCGTGATGGACTGCAAGCCGGGATCGCGCGCTCCGCCTCTTGTAATGGTCAGCGGAGTCTGGCCGCTGGCCTTGGCCTGGAAGGTCATCGTGACCACGGTGCCCTGCCCGGAAACTCCGCCTGCTCCCGGCGGCCGGGTCGCTGTGATCTGCAAGGTTCCGGTAGTTTCATCTTCACGGTGCACGACTGCTACGGCCTGCCCATCCTGTGAAAGGAAGCCGCCGTTGGAGACGTTGACCAGTTGCAGTTTCGCCGGGTCGTAATTTATCTGCACCGGAACCGAATACACATTTTGCGCCCCAGAGATCTGCAAGTTCACGACAAAGGTGTTGCCTTTCACTGCCGTAATCTGCCCGGGATCGAACAAGAAATTCGTGCCACCAGGCGCCGGATTCGCAGACTGATTCGGTTGAGTGGCCGGCGGCGGATTCGTCGGCGGATTTGTGGATGGCGGATTTGTTGGAGACTGGTTCGTCGGAGACTGCACCGGAACAATCGAGGGGGCCTGATTCAACGGAGCCGCCGGTGCTGCCGCCCGGTTCATGTGGCGCAGCCCAATCGTGTTCGCGGTCCCGATATCGATCGGGCGCTGGTTCATCTCGTTGACATCGGTCCCGCGGATAATGTGCGGAACAATGGCAAACACGATCTCACTCTCCGCGTGATCCTTCGTTGTCTGGCCAAACAGATACTTCAAGATTGGAATCTGTGCCAGCCCGGGAATCCCGTTCAGCGCCTTGGTCTGCTGATCTTCCAGCATTCCACCGAGGATGTTGGCTTCGCCGTCTTTGAGACGGATCTCCTGCTCGATCTTGCGCTGCCCGATGACGGGCTGGCTGATGCCGCCAATGTTGGACTGGCTCGTCACCGAGGAGATATCCATGGTGATCTTCAAAGTTACTTCCCGACCCGCGTGCACGTGCGGCGTGATGTCGATGTTCACGCCCACATCCAAATATTGAAACTGCGTATTGACCAGCGGATTGATACCGACGCCGCCGATTCCGGGCTGAAACGATCCGGTTGCGACCGGCACGCGGTCGCCAATCTTGAGCGATGCCTTCTGTCCATCCAGCGCACGAATCTGCGGATTCTGGATCAGCTTCGTGTCGGTGTCGCCCATCACCGCAGACAGATTGGCGGAGGGAATGGTCACCTGAAAATCGGTCGCGTTCAGATTCCCCAGCGTATTCAGATTGAGCCCGCCGGTGCCGGTGGTTGGAGTCGTCGTGACGCCTGTCGTGGGATTTGTAGTCGGCGTGGTCGTGTTGTTGATGTTGCTTTGCAGAGCAACTGTAGCGCTGGTCGGCGGATTGAATCCCAACGTACGCGACCTATCCTTGCTCACTTGCATCACCGCAATGTCGATGATCACTTCCGGACGCGCCTTATCCAGATCTTCCACCAGCTTTTCCGCCAGCGCAATCTGATCGGGGGTCCCCCGCACCACCAGCGCGTTCTGCGAAAGCAACTGCTGCACGCGCTGAACGTCCAGCACGGCGCGAATCGCGTTCACCACGTCTTGCAACTCGGTGGGCTGTGAAAGATTCGAAAGATAAAAAGTCTTGAGGACGCTTTGTTCCAGTTCCTTGCGCTTGGCTGGATTGTCCTGAGCGACGAAGATGGTGTTTCCCGTTACCGGGCGCCAGAAGGTTTTTGATTCCAGCGCCGTGATCTCGAGCGCCTCCTCCAGAGTGACTCCATTCAGTTCGACTTTGACGCGGCGCGAAGTGTAGTCGGGATCAAACAGTACGTTGATTCCGGCCAACTGCCCGATGGTCTGATAGATAACTTTGGAATCTTCGGTGAGCTTGACGGTGATGGGAATGTTTGAGATGGGCGCAAGTTCTACCGGGCCGCCGGCTTCCCTGATCCTGCGTTGCAGGCCGCTGGGCGGACCTGCGGCCTGCGGGGGCGGATTGGTGGCGTCATTGATCATCTGCAGCGTGCGCTTCAACTCCTGCTGCGCGATGAACAGTGACGGATCGATCTGCACCGCCTTTTGAAATTCGGCCAGCGCCTCCTGCAGTTTGCCTTCATCGCGCAGTCCCTGCCCGCGATGGACCATTGACGCAGCCGCTTTGAAACGGGTTCGCTCGAACGAGGCTCGGTACCGCAAGTCTTTTGGCTTCAGTTCGTAAGCCTGCTTGTAGAAACCATAAGCTAGCTCGTAGTTCTGGCGCGCCTCTGCGTCCTGACCTTTCTCGTAGATATTCTTGGCCTTATCGGCAATGGCAGGCAGAATTGCAAGCACGACCAGCAGCACTACTGCCGCGGGCTTCAGACGTCTCATTCGCAAGTCCTCGTCGTCTTTAAAGTCTTCGCCGGACAATCTTTGCCGGACAAGCAGTCCGTACCCCGATGGCCAGGGAACCCGGGATCCACTCGACGGAAAAAAGTAGCTCTTTTGCAGCGATTATAGCATCGTGCTCTGTTCCCTCCCATGTGATTGCCGCTGTGGGAGTTACACTCTTTAGTCTTAGTCCCCTGAGTGACCGCGGCTTTCGGCTGCTGGCGTCCGCCTTCCGGAAGCCCGACGCCGGAAGCCGCTCTCCTCGCTTCGCTGCTAAGATTGAAACTGACCCGAACCATGCCTCGCCAAGCCACACACCAAACCAAGCCCAGCCCGGAGAAAGCTCCGCGCCGCGAGCCTACCGCCAGCGGACAGCGCGACGCCGCCGTTAATAGGATCGCTTCACATAACTACTTCTTGCTGGAAAAATTTGAGTGTGGCGTGGTTCTTACCGGAACCGAGGCCAAATCCGTCCGCGGCGGGCTGGCCAATCTGAAGGATTCTTACGGCCTAGTGAAGGACGGCGAACTCTGGCTGCTGAACGCCCACATTGGCCCCTACGAGCACGGCAACATGAACAACCACGCCCCGCTGCGCACTCGCAAACTGCTCATGCACAAAGAAGAAATCCGCAAACTGATCGGCAAAACGCAGCAGAAGGGACTGACGCTGATCCCCGTGCGCATGTATTTCAAGAACGGCAAAGTGAAGGTTGAGCTGGCTCTCGCCAAAGGCAAGCAGCTTTGGGATAAACGGGAGACCGAGCGCCGGCGCACCGCGGACAAAGAAGCCAGAGAGGCCATCGGGAGAAGCCGGAAGGCGTAGGGGTGGCGCCGCCGTCCCCGTAGAAGCTCTCGCCCAACTGACTCGTTGCAAAAGTCGCCCGTTCTCCTACGCGACCTCGAAGCGTCCGCCTCTAAGGCGCAGTAACAGCGGAGGTCGAGGACGGCCTCTGGACAGCCAGCGGGACGCCGGCGCTACTGCTTCCTACCTTGGCTTCTGAAGACGTAGGCTGCCTCGCCTCCACCTTATTTCTGAGTTTGCTACCTCCCTCTTCCCGATACGGGAAGCCTTGTTCGTTTTTCCGAACTTTTAGAAATACTTTTCAGCAAGCCAATCTACCTCCGCTAGAATGCCAGCAATTTTTACTGGCAGTCAGTTCGACCCCGCCACGGAGAAAGCGCGCTCACAGGGCAAGTAAGGGAAGAGCCATGTAGCCCATTTCAAAAACCGCATTTCAAGACACCCAGGAGAGAGAATCCATGCCCACACAAAGCCGTACCCCCCGGCGCTTTGCGCTAGCAGTAATCTTGTTGCTCTCATTTGCAGTCCCCCTGCTGGTTCCGACAGCCCTGGCGCAATCCGGCGCCGCGTCGGGACCGACCACCATCCGCCGCGATGTGCATCACGACGTTTCCCCGCCGCTCCGCGAGATGATCAAGTACGCTCCGCCGCCTTCTCTGGAGCGCCGCGAAGTCGAGCCCCTGAAGCGCATTCCGCTCCCTCCCGGCCTCGCCCAACGGGAGGAAGATCCGGTGCGGCAAACCACCACGGTGCCGCCGCCCACGCCGCCCGTCAGTCAAAGCTTTGAAGGACTAGGCAACGGCCAGTACGGCTTCAGCGTTACCGGCGCTCCGCCTGACACCGAAGGCAGCGTCGGCGCCACGCAATATGTGCAGTGGGTGAACACATCGTTTGCCATCTTCAACAAATCCAACGGAGCTCTGATTGCAGGGCCCACCGCAGGCAGCACGCTATGGTCCGGATTCGGCGGTGGCTGCCAGACCAACAATGATGGCGATCCCATCGTGCTCTACGACAAACTGGCGCAGCGTTGGGTCTTCAGCCAGTTCTCTGTATCGACTACACCTTACCTGCAGTGCATCGCGGTCTCAACCACCTCAGACGCGACCGGCAGCTACAATCGCTACTCCTTCCAGTACACGAATTTCGACGACTATCCGAAGATGTCAGTGTGGCCTGACGCCTACTACGAAACGTTCAACATGTTTGCCGGCGGCACCACCTTCACCGGAGCCGATGCCTGCGCTTATAACCGCGCCGCGATGATGGCCGGAACCACCGCCACGCAAGTCTGCTTCCAGCAATCCACCGCGGTCGGCGGGCTGTTGCCTGCCGATCTCGATGGCACCACTGCCCCACCCGCGGGATCGCCGAATTACATGCTGTATTTCGGCACGAACAACTTGAATCTTTTCAAGTTCCACGTGGACTTCTCTACTCCAGCGAACTCCACTTTCACCGGCCCCACGGTAATCAATGTCGCGGCTTTCAGTCCGCTGTGCAGCGGCGGCACATGCGTTCCCCAGCCCGGCACCAGCAATACCCTGGACTCGTTGGCTGACCGGCTGATGTACCGGTTGGCCTACCGGAATTTCGGAAATCACGAGTCGCTCGTGGTGAACCATTCGGTCACAGCCGGCTCCGCAGGCGGCGTCCGCTGGTACGAAATTCAAAACCCCGGCGGCACCCCGGTAGTCGCGCAGCAGAGTACCTTCGCTCCCGATTCCAGTTACCGCTGGATGGGCAGCATAGCAATGGACCAGGCGGGCGACATCGGTCTGGGCTATAGCGTGTCGAGCAGTTCAGTCTCTCCCTCGGTGCGCTTTACGGGACGGGTTCCAACCGATCCCGCCAGCACAATGGAAGCCGAGGTAAATATGGTTACGGGCTCCGGATCTGAATCCGCCGGCCTCACGCGCTGGGGCGACTACAGCGCCATGCAGGTTGATCCCGTGGACGACTGCACGTTCTGGTACACGCAGGAGTACATGAAGACCACTGGGACGTTTAACTGGAACACTCGCATTGCCAGCTTCAAGTTTCCCGGCTGCGGCAGCACGAGTGCGCCCGACTACACCGTGAGTGGCTCGCCCAACTCCCTCACCATAACGCAAGGGGGAAACGGAACCAGCACGATCACAGTTACCAGCTTGAACGGCTTCAATTCAGC
>JAUTWY010000412.1 GCA_030838305.1 Acidobacteriaceae bacterium | reverse complement strand
CATATGAACGCCAATCAACTGGTCGTGTTCGACGCGAAGAAACTCGAGGTGATTGCCAACCTCGACGGATTTCCTAGCGTGCACGGAGTGTGGGCCGTGCCTGAACTGGGGCGGGTGTACGCTTCCGCGACGGGCAAGCATCAGGTCAATGTCGTCGATGCCAAGACCCTGAAAACCATTGCCAGCGTGGGACCAATCAAGTATCCCGACGGAATCGCCTACGCGCCGGACGCCAAACGAGTCTTCGTTTCTGACGAACATGGTGATGCTGATGCCGTGATCGATGCCACGACGAATACATTGGTAACGAGTATTCCGCTGGGCGGTGGCGCTGGTAATACTGTGTACGATGCCGGCTCAAAACATATTCTTGTCGCGGTGCACGAGAAAAATGAATTAGTAGCAATCGATCCCTCAACAGCAAAAATCATCGGCCGCTATGCGCTGCCAGGAATTCAAAGCCCGCACGGCATTGCTCTCGATGCGGAGAACCGGCTCGCCTTCGTTGCGGGAGAAGAGAATCACAAGCTCGCCGTTGTGGATCTCGACACCATGAAAGTGACTGCAATGCAGGAAGTCGGAGAAGATCCCGATGTGCTGGCTTTCGATCCCGGACTGAAGCTGCTTTATGTCTCGGCAGAATCGGGAAACATTACGGTGTTTCGTGAAAGCGGGAAGTCGCTTGCACTGGAAGGCAAGCTCTTCCTGCCGCATGGTCATACCGTCTCGGTTGACCCCGATACACACCTGGTCTATTTCCCGCTGGAGAAACTTGACGGGCATCCAGTGCTGCGGATCATGAAGCCGGTTCAGCTGACATCTGAATCTGGGCGATAGAAGATCGCACAAGTGGTCGAGGTGTCGCGACCGTCATCGTTTTGACTTCTTCTCACTGCTACAATTCCTTGTTTTGCCGAAGGACACAATCCTAGAACATTGCGGCGGACATTTGCGTAGTGTCTTGTGTGGGCTGGTGCGTTTTTCTGTTAGTTGGCTCGGAGAGCCGAAGTCGAAGGAGCCGCAAACGCACACCCAGCGCCTGAAGGCGAGATTTGATCAAAGCGGTTTGCGGTATGCCTGAAGGCATACCCTGATACAAATCTTAGATACAAATCTTAAAACCGTCTTGCGGTGTGCTTGCGGCGCATACCCTAATGCGACTTCAGATTGCACCAAGAACGGGTCTTGGCTCGAATAAATTTCCGGGGGCCCAGGGTTGGAAGATGTCCAGATAGTTGCGATGCTGGTGCGGCGGTGTGTTGCCGGCGATGCGGCTGCCTGGGAAGAAATCGTTCAGAACTATAACCGCCGTATCTATAACATCTGCTATCGCTTCGCGGGATCGGCCGACGACGCGCAGGATCTGACCCAGGAAGTTTTCATCAAGATGTACCGCACGCTGGCGAGCTATGACAGCTCGAAGGGTGCGTTCGTTACCTGGGTGACGACCATCACCCGCAACCTGCTGGTGGATCATTTCCGCAAGACCAAGCAGGACCGCATCACGGACTCGCTCGACGCCACATCCTCCGCGCATGAAGATGCCCAGCCCTTGAGTGAGCAAATCCAGGACCAATCTGCTCCCCCCGATGCCCGAGTCCGCAGCCGGGAGGTGGGGGAAACCGTTCACGCAGCCCTGGCGAAACTCTCGCCAGAACTTCGTGAGGCAGTGATTCTAAGGGACTTACAGGATTTTGACTATCGTGAAATCGCAACCGTTTTGAAGGTTCCGGAGGGTACTGTGAAATCTCGAATAAACAGAGGCCGGGCGGAACTTGCGCGGCTATTACAACGTACCTATAGGCAGGTGATGTGATGCCAGACCAAACCAGTAACGGAATGCAGTGTCACGAGTTTGATGGCCTGCTCAGCGACGCGGTTGATCGCGTGCTGACGGGCTTGCAACTCGACCGGTTCCAGGCTCATGCGCGGACTTGCTCCGTGTGCGGGCCGCTGTTCGCCGAAGTTGAGGCGGGCCGCAACTGGCTGAAGGATCTCACGGAGGTGGAGCCTCCAGTCAGCCTGGTCAACAACATTCTGGCATCCACAACGGGCGTTGACACCCAACGCCTGCGGGTGAACGTAACGGCGCCGCAGCCACGCAGTTCGCGGTTGGGCGCTTCGTGGTGGGAACGGGCGCAAGCCTGGGCCTCAGGGGCAATGCAGCCCGTTTGGGGTACGGTGCGGCAGCCGAGGTTTGCCATGTCGTTTGGCATGGCGTTCTTCGCGCTGTCGGTAGCCTTGAGCGTACTCGGCGTAAAACCTGCCGACCTGCGCGAGGTGAGCTTGCGGCCTTCGGCCATCCGGCATACCTACTACAGCACGCAAGCCCGCGTGGTGCGGTACTACGAGAACATCCGGTTCGTCTACGAGGTGGAATCGCGAGTGCGCGAACTGAAGCGCACGGTCGCGCCCGCCGAGCCTGGTTCTGGCGGACGTTCCGGAGAATCCGCGCCGGACAAGAAAGAACGGAAGGACGACACAACACAACAGCCCGAGCAGAAGCAGGAACGCAACTATAGTCAGACTGAGAACCATCTCGTGCTGGCCAGCGCTCCGCTGGGTCCATCTGTTAGCGATCCGTTAAATCCGGATCTGCCTGTAGTGTCGGTGACCACGTACAGGAGGTTCGTATGAACTGCGCCACACACAGCGATATTGCCGCGGTCGCGTTTTGTCGCACGTGCGGCAAGCCGCTTTGCGGTACGTGCACCCGCGACGTCCGCGGGGTCGTTTACTGCGAGCCTTGCCTCGCGGCTCGTTTGGAAGGCACGGCTCCGGCAGCCGGGTTTGTGCCGCCGCAAGCGGCGCCGCAAACCGGTTACCAGCAGTTCATGGATCAGGGCCTGGGCCAGAAAGTGCCGGGACCTGCTTCTGGACCGAATCCCACAGTGGCTGGTATTTTGTCGGGATTCTTTCCCTTTGGCGTGGGCGCCGTCTATACGGGCCAATATGCCAAAGGCTTGGCTCATCTCGTCATTGCTGTCTTGTTAATCATTGGGGCAGGTTCTGATCTGCCATGGTATGTGATCACGATGATTAGCATCGGTATGGCGTTTTTCTACGTCTACCAGATCATTGACTCGGTGCGCACTGCGAAAGCAATTCAGCTCGGACAGCCTCCACCAGATCCGTTCGGCTTGGCGCAGACCTTTGGCATGGGCGAAAGGATAGACGCGTCGAAGGTTCCCGCCGGAGCCGTGGTTTTGATCGGATTGGGTGTGATCTTCCTTCTGCACACGATTGGCATCTTCGAGTTCGGGTTGCATCGTTTCTGGCCGCTTATTTTGATCTTCCTCGGGGTCTGGCTGTTTGCCAAACATTGGGGCCTGCTCGGAGGCAGCCGATTCGCGTGTCCGTGCGACCGCTGCCGCACACGCAAGCTGATGGGTCCGGCAATGCTGGTTACGATCGGCATGCTTTTTCTGCTCGAGAATGTGGGCAACGGGAACCTGCATTTCGGCCGCACCTGGCCTGCGATTCTGTTAGTGATCGGCGTCGTAAAGCTGATACAGAGCAACGCTTCATCGGGTGGACACATCGGTCCTTTGCCGGGGGCGCCGCCCGCCGCCGGGCCAATGCCGCCGCCCCCTCCACCGGTACCATCTTCCGATCCGGGAGCGACGTCTTCTTCCGGGGAGGTGCGCCATGTCTAATCCAGTTCAATACCCGGTGCAGGCGCCTCTTCCTCCACAACGCCACCGACGGTCTTTTGCCGGGCCATTTGTGCTGATCGTCGTGGGCTTCGTTTTCCTGTTGGGCAACCTGCACTGGCTTTCCTGGATGCGGCTGGGAACTCTGTTCGCTCATTACTGGCCCGCTCTGTTAATCCTGTGGGGTGTGATCAAGCTGATTGAGTATCAGCAAGCCCAGCGCGACGGCGTTCCCGCTCGCGGCATTGGCGCCGGCGGAATCCTTCTGGTTATCGTGATTGTCGTATTCGGACTCATGGCGACGCAAGCCTCGCGCTTCAACTGGGGCGAAATTCGCGACAACATGAATATTGACGGCAACGATTTCGGTGACATTTTCGGGGAGAAGTACAATTTCGACGACCATCTCGAACAGGACATAGCGGCGGGTGCTACCAGCCTGCGCGTGAACAACGACCAGGGCGCAGTGCGGGTCAGCGATGCCACCGACAACAAGATCACGGTAGTAGTCCGCAAGCGCGTTGGCGCGGAAAACCAGAGTGACGCCGACAAATACAACCAGCAGACCAAGCCTACGATTACCACGACCGGCGGAATGCTGACGGTTGACGCCAAGACCCACGGCGCTGGAGATCACCCCGTGCAAAGCGATCTCGATATCTCCATCCCGCGCAAGATGGAACTGCACATCACTTCGCGGAGAGGCGATGTCTCGGTCAACGGACGAAACGGGGATGTAGAGATCAACAGCCAGCACGGCGAGGTTGCCGTGGAAGACGTTACTGGCAATGTAAAACTGAACCTCGATAAGAGTTCGGCCCGAGTCGAGCAGATCACGGGCGACGTCCACATCAGCGGGCGGCTGAACCAGGTTACAGTGGCAGACGTGAAGGGCGCTGCCCAGCTTGAAGGCGAGTTCGGGGAGAGCGTTAAACTTTCGCGCATCACCAAGAACGTCAACTTCAAGTCTTCGCGCACCGACCTGGAGTTCTCGCGGATCGAGGGCGACCTCGACCTCGATTCCGACGATCTGCATGCCGACCAGATCATCGGGCCGGTCCATCTGACCACGCGCTCCAAGCAAATCCGTCTGGAAGGCGTCTCCGGCGATGTGCGCGTACAGAATGAAAACGGCGGGGTCGAAGTCTCCATGCGATCTCTAGGTAATGTGCAGATCGACAACCGTAATGGCGAGATCAATTTGGCCGTGCCTGACAAAGCCGGCTTCCGGGTTGATGCGCGCACCCGCGACGGGGAAATCCAATCTGACTTCGCGGAGTTAAAGATCGAGACTCATGACCGAGAGGCGAAGGCGAACGGCAGCGTGGGCAACGCTACCTCTCACATCGTGCTCAACAACGAGCATGACGGCATCGAGATTCGGAGGGCTTTGAAGGCTTCGCTGGCTCCGCCCGCTCCGCCACCCGTTCCGGCGAAGCCCGGCAGATCGCTGCCGCCCCCCAAGGCGAAAGTTGAACCTACTGATAACTGAAGATTCGGGGGAGGAAATAATCCCGCTCAGTAGTGATACCGCGCCGGTAGAACATCAATGCGGCGTTCACTTACGCGATACACCAGTCTGTGATTTTGCGTAATTCGACGCGACCAGCAGCAGGCCAGCACATACTTCAATGGTTCCGGCTTTCCAATGCCCGTATCAAGGATGACGTAGCAGCGACTCTACGAGTTCGAGGGCGCGAAGGGCAACTTTTCGGTCGATTGCAACCCACATAGCGCAGATCCTGTCGAAACCGGGCTGAAATATCGCTTCGCGCTCAACGCTGCGCGGCAAGTCCCAGCTCTCTGCGGAACTTCTCCACCGGTTCCGGCCTTCCCTTGCGACCAACCGCCCGTTGCAGCGCAGTCAGCAACCGCTGCACGTTTTTGGGGGAGCGCAACAGGTGCGCCGTCTCCATCTGCCCGGCCATCCACCGGAACCATAGCCACCTTCTTTTCTCCAACGCACGCACCATCTCGTCTCATGTCATCTCAATGCCACCTGCTTTACAATCCCCATGTGCCCGAAACCGCCACTACGCGACTCGACCGCGTCCTCACGCAACTGCGCCTCTACGAGCATCCCCTGCTGAACTTTTCCGCCCGCTCCAAGGGCGAAGGGGTGGAAGTTATTATCCAGTTCAAAGACGCCACCGTCCCCGTGCATACGTATTACTTCGATCTCCACCCCCGCGATCTCGATCACCCGCAGTTCGAATGGAGCTTCCAGCGCCAGCTTTACGATGCGCTGCACGATTACTTTGTCGAGATGTTTATCCGCACCCCGCAGGACCGCGCGGAGCGGCGCCGGAACGAACTGTGAGTCTTCTGCGCCAGAAGATCGAGGAGGAAATCCGCGAGCGCGGCCCCATTCCCTTCTCGCGCTACATGGAGCTCTGCCTCTACGATCCCGAACTTGGTTACTACTCGCGAAACGCGGAACAATTCGGCAAGGCGGGGGACTTCTACACATCGAGCGATGTGCATGCTGTCTTCGGCCGACTGCTGGCACGACAGTTCGACGAAATGTGGCGGGTTCTAGGCTCGCCCAGCCGCATCGAACTAGTTGAGCTTGGACCGGGGCGGGGCTTGTTTGCGCAAGATGTTCTGGGCTGGTCGGAAAAGAAGTTTCCGGGCTTCTTCCACGCCCTGCGTTATATGTTGATGGAGAGCTCGCCCGCTCTGCGCGAACGAATCAACGAGACTCTGGCGCAACACCTTGGATCGGGCAAGGCGGCGCTCGCGACGGCGGATTTGCTGGATATTGGCAAGACACCCACGATCTTCTTCGCCAATGAATTCTTCGACGCGCTGCCCGTCGAAATCCTCAGCAGAGAAGGCTCCCTGCGCGTCGAAACACGCGACGGCCGGTTGAAGGAAAGCTGGGCGCAACCTTCGCCCGAAGAACTGGAATTCCTTGACCGCTACTCAGTCCATCCCGAGGGCGACGAACGCGTCGAGGCCCCTCTTGCGGCGCAGTCGTATATGGATCGCATGGCCGCCAGCATTGACCGCGGATTTCTAATCGCCATTGACTATGGGTACACCCGCGAAGAGCAACTTGCAGGGCGGCATCGGGGAACGCTGAAGGCCCTGCGCCAGCATTCGGTCAGCGCCAATCCTTACGAAGCACCCGGCGAGCAAGACATCACCGCCGACGTAAACTTCACTGCCCTCGCCGCCGCCGCCGAAAAGCACGGCATGCAAACGCACCAGCTCGTGACGCAATCGCAATTCCTGATGGGCATTGGGGAAGCCAACCAGTTCGGTGATGCCTTCGAGGAATGCCGCCTGCCGCAGGAGCGCGCGAAAGTCGCTTTGCAATTGAAGCACCTGGTCACGCCCGCGGGTATGGGAGAAAGTTTTCAGGTGCTGGTGGTCAGTAAGGAAATCGAGAAAGAGAAAGCGGCCGCGCTGGCAGGTCTGAGTTTCGGCCGAAGTTCTCGCGGAACAAACAGAGGGGCAAATGGTTCCTAACCTCTGACTCCGGCAGGCGATTCCTGTTTCGCGGCGGCTTCAGGATATTCATACACCCCGCGCCCCGACTTGCGACCCAACCGTCCCGCCTTCACGTACTGCACCAGCAGAGGCGCGGGGCGATATTTCTCTCCCAGAGATTTGTGAAGATACTCGAGAATGTTGAGACGCGTATCGAGGCCCACCAGATCGACTAACTCGAACGGCCCCATCGGATGGTTGAGTCCCAACTTGAGTGCCTTGTCGATATCCGCTGCGGAAGCAATTCCTTCCTGCAGCATGTAGAACGCCTCGTTGCCGATCATGGCATTGATGCGGCTGGTGATGAAGCCCGGCGCTTCCTTGATGACCACCACCTCCTTGCCCATGCGCCTGCCGACATCGACCGCGGCACCCAGGGTGTCCTCATCGGTTTCGAGAGCGCGCACTATTTCGAGCAGCTTCATTTTGTGCACGGGATTGAAGAAGTGCATGCCCAGGCATTTCTTCGCGCGGTAAGTCACGCTGGCGATTTCCGTGATGCTGAGAGAAGAAGTATTCGACGCGAGAATTGTGGTGGGACGGCAGATCTTGTCGAGCAGAGTGAAAATCTCAATTTTCGATTCCATCTCCTCGGGGACTGCTTCAATCACCAGATCGGCCTCGCGCGCCGCGTCTTCCACCGAGCCTGCATATTCGACCCGGCCGAAAGCCGCATCGGCGTCCGGCCCAGTCACTTTGCCCAGTTCAACCGCTTTGTCGAGGTTCGTCCGGATTTCACTTTCGGCCCGGCGCAAAGCCGCCGGCACCAGGTCCTCAAGAATGGTGCGATAGCCGCCAATGGCCGCGGCATGCGCGATCCCTCGGCCCATAATCCCGGCGCCGATCACCGCGATCGTCTTTACCTGCATCACTGGGGGCCCGCCTTATCCAGATCCGCAATCGCGGCATTGATCGCCCCCACGGCGGTGCGCAAACTCTCCGCCAAACGTTTGCGCTCTTCCGTGGTCATGGGCGGAATCGAAATGCAGATGCGGCGCAAGGTCGTCGTGATGTCTTCCACGTAATTCATCGAACGGATCAGTTCACCAGATGCTGGCATGAAGGCTCCTGTAGATTTCTGTTTAATTTTCGCTGGCTTCTGAAACCTGCGCATCCCTTCGCTGACTCTCACGACGTTGCGAACGGGATTCTTTATTCTGGACGTGTCAGCGAATTTAGTAAAGGCACGCGTGGCCGGAACATCGAGCGGGCGCAGCGGGCGCACAGGGTCTTGCGGCCTCCAGCTACTTGTGTGAGACTGGCCTGCGTAAGCGAGAGCCTTCGATGCGAATCCTGAACATATTGAGTGGGATTTCGGTGCTGTTCACCACCCTCGCCTTCGCACACATCCTGCATCACCTGTCCACTCACGCGGCTCACGCGTCCCTACGCGATCCCGCTTTCCTGGGAGGTATGGCGGCGGGTGTGGTGGTCGGAATCCTATCCTTTATTGGGGCGTGTTTGCTGTTGCGGAGAGGCAGGTAAATTTCTCGGGGACGAAGCCTTCCCATTTTGGACCAATTTCCGAAAATTTCGAGAACATATTTCAAAACAATGAAATAAGGAAGAAATCGGCGATAATCTCCATCGATTCTTTTTATGGGCCTTCCGGGCCACCCGGGAATCTAAGGCTATATGGCAGATAAGCCCTTAAAACGCTACATTTTCGCGAGTGACTTCGACCAGACGCTCACTTTTAACGATTCCGGCTATGTGCTCGCGGAATTGGTGGGCATTTCCACCGAGGAGTTTGAGCGCAAGGCGAAGGGTATGGCGAAGATCAATCTGGTACAGCAGGGCGCGGAACTCGCCTACCTTTTGCTCCATGATCCCGAGTTCAAAGCCAAAGTGAGGAAGGAACATCTGCACGAGGCAGGAAAACGGATTCGCCTCAAGAGTGACATTAAGTTGCTGTACCAGATTTTGGAAACCGGAGTGGACGGACACTTCTTCGATTTCTATGTGCTTTCCGCCGCGCCAGTCGAAGTGATTTACTCGGCGTTGGAGGGTATCGTTCCCGAGGATCATATTTTCGGCACGGAGTTCCGCTACAAGCCGAACGGCGAGATTGACACCATCATCCGCGCTACGGCCGGCTATGGGAAAGTGGCAGTGCTTAACCAGTTGCTGGCCCAGCACGTTACCGGCCCGGATCATGTGATTTATTCCGGCGATGGCAGTTCAGATATCCATGTGATGTTACAACTGAATGCGCGTGATGGCTTAACCATTGCGGTTTCGGAGTCTCCGCACATCTCGCAGATCGCGAAGCGCACGGTGCTGAGCACCAGTGCTCTTGCGGTATTGGCACCCATTCTCGAAGAGATCACCGGGTGGGAGCGCGCGCGCATTCGCGGTTTCTTCGAAGCGCACGGCATGTTGATTCAGGAGTGGGAGCGCGTGCGCACCGACTGGCTGACGCTGCGGCCGGCGATCACTGAGGATTCCGAACCAATGAGCGTGGCGTGACGCCTTCACGTTTGCTCGCAAGCCGTTGGGGTCGACTCCATGCTGCGCGATAAAAGCTTGATTCCGCTTTCGCACCAGCACCGGCACGCGCTGGCGCTCTGTGTACGAATTGATCGGGCTCAGCCAGTCCCTGCCGCGGATTTGCGGATCTGGCAGGAGGAGATCGAGCGGGATTTTGCCCAGGAAATCACAATTCACTTCGCCGCCGAGGAGTCCATACTTTTTCCGGCCGCGCGCCAGTTTCCTGAATTGGTTCCGCTCCTGGAAGACTTGACCGCTGACCATGCCGCGTTGCGCGAGTTTTTTTCGCAGGCGAGTGCACGCACCCTGTCCGCAGAAACACTGCCCGCCTTGGCCCGGCGATTAAGCGGCCACATCCGCAAGGAAGAGCGCCAGCTTTTCGAACGTATCCAGCAGTTGATGAACCCACAACAATTGGCTGAACTCGGAGTGCAGTTGGAAGCTGCTCTCAAGGACGCCGCACATTCCTGCGCACTCCCGTATGAGACAACGAAATTAAAAGCGGCAAGATAGCTTGCACCTGCCGATCGCGCTTCCCCCAGCCTGGAAACCTTCCACCAAACCACTCGCCGGATAGCGCCTGCGGTCGTATGTGCTTCGTGGTTATTTGAATTCCGACTTAAGCAGCAAAATCTTGATTCGCGAGAATGGGAACCGGCGGAGGCAGGCGATCCGTAACTTGCGCAAGTTGGGCGAGCTTGGCAACCAATTCAGCCGTAAACTGCGCGGGAGCAAAGCGCCACTTCCAATTTCCGCCGTGCAAACTCGGAGTGTTCATCCGAGCTTCGCTGCCCAGGCCCAGCACATCCTGCATAGGGATCAGAGCAAGATCAGCGACCGAATTCTGCGCAGCCCGGATGAACGCCCAATGAATGCCATCATCGCATCGGCCAAGGTAAGCCTCAGCGTTGCGTCGTTCATGATCGGATGCGCCAGAGTGGAACCATCCGACCGTGGTGTCATTGTCGTGCGTTCCGGTGTAAATAACTTTGCCGGCAGAGCGATGAGGCAAATACATGTGCGCGCCGTCGTCGTTAAAACCGAATTGCAAGACCGAAATCCCGGGAATCTGCAACCGGTCGCGCAACGCATGCACTTGCGGAGTGATATAGCCCAAATCTTCCGCGAAGAATGGCAAGCCCCCCAGAGCCTCGCGTAATTTTAGAAACAAGTCGTCGCGCGGACCATCCACCCATCGTCCGTTGATCGCGGTTGGATCGGCTGCTGGAATTTCCCAAAACTGGTCGAATCCGCGGAAATGATCGAGGCGGATGTAATCGCAGTTGCGCGT
>JAUTWY010000376.1 GCA_030838305.1 Acidobacteriaceae bacterium | reverse complement strand
ACCTGCCACAATCCATCGCCGCGCGCGTCCTAGCACAACAACTCGCACAACTCACTACAGAGAGTTCCAACACACCGGGCAGGCCGCAGGAAAAAGCTGAGTTGGCGCGACTTCTAAACGTCCTATTGGAAAAATAACCGGCGGGTCACCCTCACGCCCTCAATCGCGAATCATTTGCGGGGCACACCGTTACGTTGCAGTTGGACTCTCCGAAGAGACCGCCACCGGCAGCCGCGCGAGGATGAGCGTACCTTTGCCGTTCGAATGGATTTCCAGATTCCCGCCCAGTTGCCGAAGCCTTTCCCGCATGCCGCGAATTCCCACTCCCGGGATGCCCGCCGACTCCATCTCAAATTGTCTTTCTGGCGGTATGCCTTTCCCTCGATCCTCAACTTCTACACGAACCTCATTGTCAGAGGACGCGATTCGAATCTTAGCCGTCGGGCTTTCCGAGTGACGGTGAATATTCGTAAGGCATTCCTGCACGGTGCGGAAAATGGCCGTTTCTGATTCGCGGGGGAGCCGCCCAAATTCCGCGGGGAAGTCCAAATCGACTCTAACCTTGCTCCGTTGCGAGAATCCCTCGACGTACCAACGTAGAGCGGAAGCCAGCCCAGCTTCATCCAGCAGCGGGGGATGAAGCAGATGTGAAATTGTGCGCACCTCTCTGCTCAGTTCCTGCACCAGCGCCTCACTGTCGTGAACCGTACTGGCAGTCTGGGTGAGACGCGCAATGTCGCTGCCGATTGTGGCAAGGTTCATTCCCAGCGCGGCCAGCATCTGTCCCACGCTGTCGTGCAGCTCGCGGGCGATGCGCCGTCTCTCATCGTCTTGTAGTTGGATCAGGCGCGCCGAGAGTTTGCTCAGACTCTGATTGCTGGTGTCGAGCTCCGTGGTGCGTTCCCTGACCGCATCTTCCAGCTCATGCTGAGCTGCCCGCAGTTTTTCCTCACTGCGGCGGCGTGCTTCTCCCATCGCTAGCACGACACCGGAAACTAACAGGAAGGCCACAATGCCAACCGCCTCTGTCGTCCCCAGAATGCTAAAAGAATGTGCGGGCGGGACGAACCAATATAGCGCTCCGATGAGGCCCAGAATGACACTCAGAATCGTCGGACCGATTCCGCAGTACCAGGCGCCGAAAGCTACGGCCGGAAACAGCGTGATGTATGGGACGTAATCCTTGAGAAGCGGATTGAGCGCCAGGCGTGCTACCAGCGCCGCTACAGTCGCCAGCACCGCAGCGGCGTAACGCCTTCCGGTTCCTTTTGAAATTTGGGCAAACAGCGAAGCACTGCTCGCCGAAGCATCGTTCGCTGAAACATTGCTCGCCGAAGCATCGTTCGCCACAAATCTATCCTTACCTTGCGAAATCGAAATGCAACTCTATTGAGAAACTCAGAGAGCAGCAGAAGTGCTATGACGAAGCATCATCAATGCTATAACAAGAATCTTTCAACCACCAGCCCCGCATCACCCAAACACGGGCTCAGTCTAGGAGATGCTCCTGTGGGGAGCGAAGCGCATGCTCTGCTGATGCAATACAGTGAGCCGGGCAAGGTTCGCGAATTGGAGAACGCCATCGAGCACGCGATCGTGATAGGACTGACCGACGAAATTTTGCCCGAAGACCTGCCCAACTCGTTGCTCGAGGAACAGGCTTCCGGATTGGACGCGGCGCGCTACCACAACACTCTGAACCAGACGAAAAAACAGCTGGTCCTCATCGCGCTGGACGAAACCAGTGGTAACCACCGTCGAAGCCGCCCGCCTCCTGGGAGTCCACCCCAAATACCTGCACCGCCTGCTCCGGAACCTGAATTTGAAATCGGACGTGAAGCGACTGGCGTAAGTACGGCGGCGCTGACCCTCCCCTTTGTGGATTCTGCGCTGAAATAGAGTTCGCGCCGACGCGTGTTCTGAGTGGGATGCCCCAGCCAGGGCCTCTCCGTGAGTTCCAACAGGCGTTTTGTGGCCTTTGACTCAATCGCCACGAATCATGGGCCGGGCGATACATTTCCCGCATGCGGAATCGAAGACATCTTCATTCGTGATACGTGCTTCGGAGTGGGGGCCGGTTGCGCTCCCGAGCACCGTCCGTGTCTCGATGACCAACTCGCCAAACCCCGAGACGCAGGCCAACGATATCAGCCCCTACCCCGCCATCAGCGGCGACGGTTACTACGTTGTCTTTCTCTCCGCCGCCACCAACCGCCACGACATGGTCTTCGTTCTAATCGCCATGCTCGACGGGATATCGTTTCGTTTCCCCATGCTATAATCCTTTAATCCACAGACGCATAGAGCGCGGAGGACCGTATCGATAAACGTTTTATCCGAACCAATGACCGCATCCGAGCCCGCGAAATCCGCGTGATCGGAGACGAAGGCGAACAGATTGGCGTCATGCCCCCCTTCGAAGCGCTGAAATTGGCCAAAAGCAAGAACCTGGATCTGGTTGAGATTTCGCCCACCGCGCAGCCTCCCGTGTGCCGCATCATGGATTACGGGAAATATCTCTACCAGCAGGAAAAGAAAGAGCGCGAAGCCAAGAAACACCAGAAGACGATTACCGTCAAAGAGGTCAAGTTCCGCATTAATGTGGATGACCACGATTACGAGACCAAAAAGAATCACGTGCTGCGCTTTCTGGATGGTGGAGACAAAGTAAAGGCAACGATTTTCTTCCGTGGCCGCGAAATGACGCGCACCGGCCTGGGCCGGCAGATTCTGGAGCGCCTGATCAAGGACGTGGAACCGCACAGCATCGTGGAATTCCGTCCCCGCCAGGAAGGCAATACGCTGCACGCGATTCTAGCGCCGAAGAAAACCGCGGCCGAGCGCGAGAAAGAAAGAGAAAAAGAAGCCAAGCAGAAAGCAAAACTGGAAAAGAAACTGGCGCAGGATAAAGATAAAGACAAAGCTGTGCCGGAACAGAAACAGCCTGCCGCAGCCGCGGAGGTCGAGGTTCCAACTCCTGCTTCGCACGCCTAAGTTTCCTTCGTGTACCTTAGTGCCCTTTGTGGGTGAGATTTTTTTTGGCCACGAATGGCGGAAAGCTGCCAGCCGATTCCGAGGAATTATGCCGAAACTAAAAACGCACAAAGGCGCATCGAAGCGCTTCAAGAAAACCGGGACCGGGAAAGTGAAGCGCGGACATTCTCATTTGCGCCACATCCTGACCTCGAAAGACAAGAAACGCAAACGCAAGCTGGGCAAAGGCACGCTGGTAAGCCCCGGCGACCTCCGCAAAGTCAAGCGGATGATTCCGTATCAGTAAGAGCATTGCTGATTTTTGATTGCTGATTGTTGATTGAAACACCATACCTTCCAGCGATGGGTTTCACTCAGCGATTAACAATCATCAATCAATAATTGCTCCAGGCGCGTGAAGAGGTCAGCGATCCCGCCAAGGCGATCGTCCTTACCTCCAGCCGCCAGTACAGAGAAAGCAAAAAGGAGAAAAACCATGCCTCGTGTAAAACGCGGAACCAAACGCCGCGCCAAGCGCAAGAAAATATTAGACCGGGCCAGCGGATACTTCCTCACCAAATCAAAACTCTACCGCTCGGCCAAAGAGGCCGTAGAACGCGGCCTCAAGTTCGCTTACAGCGGGCGGAAGCAGCGGAAGCGGCAGTATCGGTCGCTGTGGATTGTGCGCATTGGAGCTGCTTCGAAGCTGAACGGGTTGAGCTATAACCAGTTCATCCACGGGTTGAAAGTCGCGGGAGTCGAATTGGACCGCAAGATTCTGGCGGACCTGGCGGTTAAGGATGCGCCTGCGTTTAAGAGCCTGGTCGAGCAGGCCAAGGGCGCGCTGGCCTAGACCCAGCCTTTCGCTGTCAGCTCTAAGCATTTAGCTTTTCCAGATTGGGGCGGCGGGCGCCTTTGAGGCGCGGCTGCCCTGCTCTATTTGCCATGTATGACGTTCCTACATTGACGGATTATTCGGCCGCGGCGCTGGAGAAGGCTGCTGCTGAATGCATTCGCGCGTGCAGCGGAGAAGCGGCGGAAGTGCGTAGCGAAGCTGAGCTCAAAGCTTTTCGTGATCGCTGGATGGCGCGCAAGAACGGCATCCTGACACAGATCAATGATTTGTGGTTAAAGGGTGCGCCGAAGGATGCGAAACGGGAGGCAGGAATCCGCGTTAATGAGCTGAAGTCTCGCATCCAGGAACTTGTGGAGGGAGCGCACGTTGGCCACGTTGCCGCAGAGTCATACGCAGCAGATCACGTCGATATCTCTCTTCCTGGCATTCGGCGTCCCATCGGAGCGGAGCATCCGGTGATCAAGACGATGCACGAGATGGTTGGGGTTTTTACGAGGCTTGGCTACTCGGTGGCTGAGGGGCCGGTGGTTGAGACGGATTATTACAACTTCGAGTCGTTGAATTTTCCGGTGAACCATCCGGCGCGGGATACGCAGGATACTTTGTTCATCGCGGGGCAGCAGGGGAAGCCGCAGCGGGAGCGGCTCTTGCTGCGCACGCATACTTCTCCGGTGCAGATTCGGACGATGGAGAAGATGCGGCCGCCGCTGCGCATTGTGATTCCCGGGCCCGTGCATCGCAACGATCCTCCGGATGCGAGCCACTCGCCCATGTTTCATCAGATCGAGGGGCTGGCCGTTGATACCAACATCACGTTTGGGGATTTGAAGGGGACACTCGATCATGCCATGAAGGAATTTTTTGGGTCGAGCGTGAAGACCAGTTTTCGTCCGTCGTTCTTTCCGTTCACTGAGCCCAGCGCAGAAATGTATGTATCGTGCTTCATCTGCGGCGGGAGTGGAAGGCGTGGGGCGGATCCGTGTCGTCCGTGCAAGCAGACGGGATGGATTGAGATTCTGGGGTGCGGCATGGTTGATCCGAATGTGTTTGAGTTTGTGAAGGACAGCGGGTATGACCCGAGGAAAGTTTCGGGGTTTGCCTTTGGCATGGGCGCGGACCGGATCGCTTTGTTGAAGTATGGGGTGGATGATATTCAGTTGTTCTTTCAGGGGGATGTGAGGTTTCTGGGGCAGTTTGTATAGAAGCTTAGCCGTTAGCTCTTGGCTTTTAGCTAAGGGCTAAGAGCTAAGAGCCAAAAGCTTCTTTCATGAAGATTTCTCCACAGTGGGTGCGGGAGTTTGTTGATCTCGGCGTCGATGACCGGCGGCTGGCT
>JAUTWY010000354.1 GCA_030838305.1 Acidobacteriaceae bacterium | reverse complement strand
AATCATGCCGCGGTCTTCATACTCAAAGAACTTTCCCATGGAGGTGGGAAAGACCAGAAGCGGCATTCCCGCGTGCCCGAAAACCAGGGCCTCCATCTCCCGATGCAGTTCCTGGCTGTAGGCCTTGTGATATTCGCGATTCATCGTGGGTTAACGGCGCCTTCCGCCCGCACCGTTCGCGGACGAAATATCTTACCTGAAGCCCACGTCATCAAGTCCACTTTCGCCGTTACCGGTCAGCCACGTGCAGTCCTCGAAAGTGATATCGTGGTGCGAGACATGTCGTGGAGGCTTCCCAAACTGGTTCCGCGCTCCGCGCCCGTTATCCTCCTCGTCCTGACCCTTGCCGCCGCAACCGGGTTCGCCGCAGTCAGTCATCTGGTTACGCGCTACCACCTCAATCAACAATCGCGAGGCCGAAAGCTGTACGCGCGAGGTCTCGCTGCCGCCAATGCGGGCCGGTATGATGACGCCATCGCCGTCTTCCGTGCCGCCCTTACCTGTGATCCTACGAACTCTCAGTATCAGCTCAGTCTGGCCCGTGCGCTGCGCGACAGCAACGATCCTCGCCGCCTCGACGAGGCCGAATCTTACCTTATCGCGCTCTGGCAGCGCGCCCCGCAAGATGCCGCCGTAAATCTTGCGCTCGCGCGCGTCGCTGCCCACCGCGGTTCCATTGAAGACGCCACCCGTTATTATCACAATGCCATGTACGGAGTTTGGAACTCAGATCCCGACTCCAATCGAACCAAGGCTCGCATCGAACTCATCCAGTTCTTGCTTAAAAAAGGCGCCGTGGCCAACGCCGAATCGGAACTCATGGCCCTTTCGACTTCTTTGCCCGCCGATACCTCGGCGCATCTTCAGGCTGCGCAACTGTTCTCACAAGCTCACGACTACCCGGGAGCGCTCATCCAGTATCAGGAGGTTCTTCACCTCGATCCCGCAAATTCGTCAGCCCTTACTGACGCGGGCGAGGCGGCCTACGAATCGGGCAATTACACCGTGGCCCAGCACTATTTACAGGCGGGGGTTAATTCGAATTCGCAGGATACGCACGCTCGCCAGCTTCTAGAAACAGTCGAACTGGTTCTTCGCAGCAATCCTTTTCGTAGCCATATTTCTGATGCCGAACGAAACCGGCGTATCACCGCCGCCTTCGCTCAGGCAGGGAAGCGCCTTACCGAGTGCGCACGGCAAACCGGTGTTGACCTCAACGCTCCGGGAATTTCTTCCGCATCGCCACTTGCCTCTCTGCAGTCACGCTGGGCTGCTGCCAAACCAAGTCTCGCCCACCTTCGCTCACCCGGGGAAAGCGATCTGCCGGATGCAATTATGGATATCGTTTTTCAGATCGAGCAGCAAACCGCCTCGGTATGTGGGCGGCCGCAAGGCCTTGATCTGGCTCTTCTGTTGATTTTCCAAAAGCGCGAGGCCGCGATTCCATGAACAATGCCGCCTCGGGAAACTCGCCAGAAAATCCCCTGCTGCTCTCTGTAGCTCGTGCTCGAATTCCCCAGCGTTTGTTCTCGACTCTCGAAGGAGTATTCCACGAGGAGGTTTTCTTTCTCATCCTCTCGGTTTTCATCGGAATCTTTTCGGGCCTCGCGGTTGTCTGTTTCCGACTAGCCATCGATTGGACACATCTCGCTCTGCTCGGGCCGCTGCCGCAAACCCACGGCTGGCGCCTGTTCGCCGTTCCCTCACTCGCCGGCCTGGCCGTGGCCGCGCTCATGCTGCACGTGTTCCCGGGTATTCGCGGCAGCGGGGTGAACCAGACAAAAGCTGCCCTCTACATCTTCAACGGATTCATTCCCTTTCGCACTGCGGTGGGAAAGTTCATCTGCTCCGCCCTCGCCATCGGCTCCGGTCAGTCGCTCGGTCCGGAAGATCCATCGCTCCAGATTGGAGCGAGCATCGCGTCCGCGCTTGGACGCCAGCTAGAAATTTCCCGCCAAAAGTTGCGGCTGATTGCTCCGGTCGGCGCTGCCGCCGGCCTCGCTGCAGCGTTCAATGCCCCTATCTCCGCAGTTCTCTTTGTCATCGAAGAGGTTATCGGACGCTGGAGCGCAGGTATTCTCGGCTCGGTCGTTCTCTCCGCTGTATCCAGTGTGGTAATCGTTCGTTGGTTTCTGGGCAGTGAACCGCTGTTCCGAATACCTGTTACTACTTTCAAGCGTCCCACCGAACTCGTTGCCTACGCCGTCCTCGGCATCGTCGGTGGCTTGGCCTCAGTCGCATTCGCCAAATCCATTGGCTATCTCCGCCCGAAGCTCAAAGCTCTGCCTCGGTGGACGCAATACTTCCAACCCGCGCTCGCCGGACTTCTCGTCGGCCTCATCGCCTTCCTTGGCGCTCCGCAAATCATGGGCGCTGGTTACGATTCCATGGACCAGGCCATGCACGGCCAGTACCCTTGGAAAATGCTTGCCATCCTCGCGGTTCTGAAGATCGTCGCCACCACAGTTTCTTTCGTCAGCGGAACGCCTGGCGGCATGTTCGCACCCACGCTGTTCATCGGCGCCATGCTTGGAGGCGCTGTTGGGGACATCGAACGCCTTTTCTTTCCTCACCTCACGGGCTCCACCGGAACTTATGTTCTGGTCGGCATGGGTGTTCTGTTCGCGGGATTTCTGCGCGTTCCGATGACCTCCGTCTTCATGGTCCTTGAAGTCAGCGGCAACTACGAGATCATTGTTCCAGTCATCGTTGCGAACACTTTTTCTTACGTAGTCTCTCGAAGCCTGCAAAGCATCCCCATTTTCGATATCCTCACGCGTCAGGACGGACTCATCTTGCCTTCGCTCGAAGAGGAACGTGAAGAAGCCATTCTGCGCGTGGAAGACGCCATGCTCCCAGTACCCCCGACAATACTTAGTGCGGAAGACTATGTCGACGCCAACGCGCGCCGCATCCAGGATTCCACCGATCCCGCATTTCTCGTGCGCATGCATCCGAGCGGCTGGAGCATCATCACACGAGAGCGACTCCAGCGCTTGTTCCAGGAAGGCAAAGGAGAGCTTATGCTCGGTTCTGTTCTTCCCCCACAGCCCTTGCCCATCCTCTACCCCGACCTTCCTCTCGATTCTGCACTCCGCTATGTGAACGATTCTGCGCTCGTTCCCGTTGTCAATCGCGCCAACTCGTTTCAATTGGAGGGTGTTGTCTCCCGCGACTCTGTCTTTCAAAAGTACGGAAGTCGCGCTACTCACAACTGATCTCGCTTCTCAGCGCTCTTAGTGAGGGTTCGGTGGAGGCATACGGAGATTTCGATTCGGATTGAGCGCAAAATCCCTCGATTGTTATTTGAAGGTGTGGCGCGGAAAATACTCGACCAAAGTAAGAAACCCCGCCCTTTGGGGGGCGGGGTTGTGCCGCTGGCAGTCTATTGGCAGGTAGTAAATTTGAATGACGACAAGCGCGTACTCCAGTTAAAGCTGCCCGTCGTCTTGTAATACTCCTGGGTATACCAGAAGGTACAGTCGTCCGTCGGATCGATCTGCATGCTGCTATAGTCGCCCCAACGGTTGAAGCTGTTCTTCTGCACGCCCGTGCCTTTGATTACGAGCTTTAGTGATTCCATCATCCCCAGTGCGTCGGTTGGGACGCGTCCAACATAAGCGATACTCGGGTTTATGGTCGAGCTGGACGCGCTGAAGCCCAGGGCAATGTCCCCGTTCTTATCCATGGCGATGCTGCCCATCCAGAATGCAATACTTCCGCCGACTGTGCCGGACTGGAATACAACCGGAGAAGCCCCGGGGCTGCGGATCTCGTACCAGCGAACTGCAGACGTGGTCGTGCCCGATCCCTTGACTGAGTGATTGACGACCATGGACTCATGATCGCCGAAATTTCGGTAGGCCAGACGGTACATCAGTCGGTCGCCGAGCGAATCGAGCAGTTCACCACCCGAGGGCTGGGGAATGCACGTGCCGGTGGCGGCACACGCGTCGGTGTAAGCTGCCACGGTGAGGGAGG
Source organism: Acidobacteriaceae bacterium (assembly GCA_030838305.1). Taxonomy (GTDB): domain Bacteria; phylum Acidobacteriota; class Terriglobia; order Terriglobales; family Acidobacteriaceae; genus Sulfotelmatobacter. The sequence continues at coordinate 457 of JAUTWY010000354.1, read as the reverse complement.
TTGGCCCAGTAAACGTAGAGTTATGAGGAGTCGTGAAGTCGACGTGGAACTTGAAGAGCTTTAGTGTGGTTGCGGTAGCCAATTCAACTTGATAGTTTGGCGCACCAGACGGGGGAGCAGTGGCGCCGTCGAGATCAGCCGGCATCAAGGAAAAGTCGTTGAGACCCCGCTGGAAGCAAATCATCCTCGCAGCGTTGCCGGCCAGCATGTTGGTACGGTCCAAGGCGCAGCTATCGGCGCCCGTGAACGCTCCTCCACCTGGAAAGCTGTTGGTAGTGATGTAATAAGCATCCGGCCAAACCCCAACCTTCGGATAGTCGGGCAGCTTGGTACCAAAGGGGAAGGAGTAGACGTGGAAGGTTCCGGTTGCGTCAGAAGTTGTGGAAACTGCCACACATGTATTGTTCACGGTAAAACTGTTATTGAAGGCGATCATCGTGATCACCCAGCGGCCAGC
>JAUTWY010000543.1 GCA_030838305.1 Acidobacteriaceae bacterium | reverse complement strand
CGGTTTCCATCGACGTTTGAAATACCCGATTCACTGACGATCGCAGAATCACAAGATCCCCCACTCGCACCGGCACCAGGAAATCAATGTGATCCACCGATGCCGTCACCACATGACTGCGCGAGTGCCGATGAGCGGCCATCGCCCCCGCCAAGTCGATCCAGTGCATCAACCGTCCCCCCAGCAGCGCGCCGAGCGGGTTGGCGTCATTGGGCAGAACGATCTCCGTCATCTCCGACTGCGAATCCCTCACCGCCCGCGGCATCATCGTCTCTTCGCTCATAGTCCTCTTTCCGTCCGTGCGTGACGATTCTTGGGGAGGTTCTCCTGTGGAGACAGCCGCCCTCGGCTGTCTAGGCGGGCGAAGCCCGGCAGTCGCCAATAGCTAGCGTAACTCCCAGACCCGCTCTAGCTGGCAACCCGCTCCACTTCCTGGCTTCTCCGTCTCTCCACGTACGACTGCAAAAAGCATTCCGCCATCCGCTGTACTCGGTCATCGCGATGCGGACTGTTCCACTGCCCACTAACGGAATCAAACTCGAGTACACCGTGCTCGACGGGACAATGCCCACGTTCACAAACGTAACGAACCTGGATGCGCCCGCTTGACCCGCTCATCCCCTCATTACCGACCGTTCTAGCCGCAAACCGCACCGAATCCCATACTCGCTCTCTCGGCAACCGCCCACAGCGCTCCGCATAGCCCAGATTGCAGAACTCCCGCAATTCTTCCTGCGACGGAACCTCACCCTCATGTCCGGGCGCAGCGCACTTCCCACTCCATCCGGATCCCAGCGGTAGCCGACTAGAATGCAGCCATTCCCCGTTCTCCAACTTCTCCGTCGGCATAAAAAATGGACACGCCACCACCGCCCTCCGCGAGACACTGAAATTCAAAGGATTGCTCATTCTACTCATGACTGACCGGGAGGCCAAAGCCAAAACTCCCAAATACTCTGGTAAGCAACCCTTTGTAGTAACCTCATCACAACCGAGAACCGAGAACTGCCCCATGGACCGCATCGCCGCCCTCAACGACGTCCTCACCCAGAATCCGAATGACACCTTCGCCCGCTACGGACTGGCCATGGAATACTCCAAGCAGGGCGACCTCGATCGTTCGCTCGCTGAGTTCGCCATCCTGCTTAAGAGCAATCCCGACTACACTCCCGGCTACTTCATGGCAGCCCAGACGCTGGCCCGCGCTGACCGAATCTCTGAGGCGAAAACAATGCTCACCGACGGCATCGCCTCCGCCCGCCGCACCGGTAATCTCCACGCTCAGGGAGAGATGGAAGCCATGCTCGCAGAATTGGGATAGTCCAAAGTATTACCCTGTGAGCCTCTGTGCCCTCTGTATTAAGGATTTTTTTGCCCGCCGATCGACGTTCACCCTGCCATCCGCCCCATCGCCCACTCCACAACTCGCGGAAACAACTGGTAGAATTTTTGCGGAACATACATCGTCCATGGCACAATCACTTCCCTCTTCTGCTTCAAATATCCCTGCAGCGCAGCCCGCGCCACACGCTCAGCGGTGATGCCTCGCACCGATTCCGGACGCACTCGTTTCAACTCATTCCCTCGAATTGCATTCTTGCTAAACGCCGTCCGCACGTATCCGGGACAAACCGTCAGCACATGAATCCCATCCTTCTTCAACTCCACCCTTGCCGCCTTGCCCATCGCGTTGAGCGCAAACTTGGTCGCACTGTACGCCGCATGAAATGGCAGCGGAATATGGCCCGCCACGCTCGATAGGTTGATGATCGTCCCTCCGCCCTGCTGCCGCATCACCGGGATCACGGCTTGCATCGCCGCTACCGCTCCAAAGAAATTTGTTTCAAACATTTCGCGGCACGCCGCCATCTCCATCTGCGCCACTGAATCCAGCAGTCCATGACCCGCGTTATTCACCCAGACATCGATTCTCTGGAAATGATGCATGGTCAGCCCGATCGCACGGTCAACCTCCTCGCGATGCCGTACGTCGCAAGCCATCGCCAGCGTCCGCTCTCCATGGCCTACTCGGCCGCGAGCTGCTTCCACGCGTCCCGCGTCGCGCGACAACATCACCACGCTCGCCCCATGATCGGCAAAAGTTTTCGCAATCGCTTCCCCAATCCCCATTGAAGCGCCCGTGACCACCACAATCTTTCCTTCAAGTTCCATGACGTGCTTTTATTCTCCCCAGTCGCCGAAGTCAAACACGAAGTTACCCAAAGCCGTACTAGAAAAGCCTTCCTTGGTGAACCTTAGTGTCCTTAAATGGTGAATGATCTTAACTGGTGAATGATCGTAACTGGCGAACGATCGTAAGATTCCTTCCCTGACCGCCGCCCATGGCCGTAGCGTACAATCAAACAGCACCACTGCTGGAGACTCCTTTTGCCCTCCCTGATCCCCCTGTTCCCGCTCGACGTAGTTCTATTCCCCGGCACTCCCTTGCCCTTGCACATCTTCGAACCGCGCTACAAAGAAATGATCGGCGAATGCCTCACCCAACAACGGCCCTTCGGCGTCGTGCGCGGGCTCGAACAGGGTCTAGCAGAAGTGGGATGCACCGCCGAAATCATCACAGTCGTCAAAGAATACCCGGATGGACGCCTCGACATCGTCACCGAAGGCCGCAAGCGTTTTGAACTTCTGGGAGTCAACCAAGAGCGTTCTTTTCTTCAGGCGGAAATCCTGATGATCGACGATGAACCTGGCGCCCCGTCCCAACAAGACACCGCCCGTGCGATTCAATTGCACTCCGAACTTCTTGCGATTGCCGGCGCCGCACAAGATCTGTCGGCTGCCGACCCTTCCGTGTTGTCCTTCTATCTGGCTGGCTCCCTGCCCCTCGATCTGGATTTCAAACAAAAGCTGCTCAGTCTTCGCTCCGAGCCCGAACGTCTTTCGTTACTCATCGCTTATTTCGAAACCATTATTCCCAATCTCCAGCGCGCCGCCCGCGCCCGACAAACTTCTGGCGGCAATGGCCAGGTTCATTAGCGCGATTCGCGACGCCAGCAACCCGCGTATAATCCAGGAAAGTATTCTTCTCTGGGGGTTCCTCATGAGTCTTCCGCGCACACTTGGCGAATTGCGCCGCAGTGCTTTTTCCGAAGAACGTCTGCGCACTCGCCGCGTGAAAGACGAACTCCGCGATAACCTAATTGCCCGCCTGCGTCAGCGCGACGACGACTCCAGCATCTTCCCTGGCATCGTCGGGTACGATGACACGGTCGTTCCTCAAATCGTGAATGCCGTCCTCTCGCGTCATAATTTCATTTTGCTCGGACTCCGCGGCCAGGCCAAGAGCCGTATCCTGCGCGCTCTAACGACATTGCTCGATCCTCAGATGCCTTACGTTGCGGGATGCGAAATCCGCGACAATCCCTACACTCCCATTTGCCGCCGTTGCCGCGAAGAAGTCGCGCGCCTCGGCGATGTCACTCCCATTTCATATCTGACGCCCGACGATCGCTACGTGGAAAAGCTCGCCACCCCCGATGTCACCATCGCCGATCTCATCGGCGACATCGATCCCATCAAAGCTGCCCGCGGCGGTCACGAACTGTCGAGTGAATTCACCGTTCACTACGGACTCCTCCCCCGCGCCAATCGCGGCATCTTCGCCATCAATGAACTCCCGGACCTCGCCGGAAAAATTCAGGTTGGACTGTTCAACATCATGCAGGAAGGCGATGTGCAGATTAAGGGATATCCCATCCGCCTCCCGCTCGACCTCGCCATCGTCTTCAGCGCGAATCCCGAGGACTACACTGCCCGCGGGAAAATCATCACGCCCCTCAAAGACCGGGTCGGCTCCGAAATTCGCACTCACTATCCCGCAACCGTGGACGAAGGCATCGCCATCACCGCGCAGGAAGCCTGGACCAGCCGCAACGGTCACGCCATGCACCTGCCTACGTACATTCAGCAGGTGATTGAGCGTGTTGCTTTCGCCGCACGTGAAGATAAGAAAATTGACAAGCGCTCCGGCGTCAGCCAGCGTCTGCCCATCTCGGCACTGGAAAACGTGATCTCGAATGCCGAGCGCCGCGCTCTCCGCAATGACGAAAAGCTTGTCGTCCCGCGCGTCAGCGACGTTTACGCCGCCCTGCCTGCCATCACTGGCAAGCTTGAACTGGAATACGAAGGCGAAATGAAAGGCGCGGACTATGTTGGACGTGAACTCATTCGCTCCGCTATCGCGAAGACGTATGACGAATACTTCACCGGCGCCAACGTGCAGCAGATCGTGCAGTGGTTCGATCTGGGCGGCGAAATTCAATTGTCCGATTCCGTCTCAGCTCTCGAAGCTCTGGAAAATCTGAAAGAAATCCAGGGCCTGGTCGAAAAACTCGGCCCGCTCGGCGTCTCCCAGAAGGAGAGCCCCGAGCAGCAGGTGTCGGCGGCAGAATTCATCCTGGAAGGCCTGCACGCCCACAAGCGCATCGGCCGCAACGAGGAAAGAATATTCAAAGCTGGAGAGAAGAAGCCCGAGCCAGTACGCGAAAAGAGTTTTGACAAAGAGGAACCGCCGTACCGGCAGCGAAGACAGTTTAATTAGTGATTAGTGATCAGTGGCCAGTGGTCAGACAAAACCAGTCGCCCCCGGGTGTTGCTGGCCACTCATCACTGGCCACTGCTTATGAAACGCATCCGCTACTCCAAATACGTTCCCGACCCCGCCGGCGAAATGAGCATGGAAGACCTGCTCAGCGCGCTCTCTGACTACCTGCTGCAGAGCGGTTTCCAGAGCGACATGTGGTTCGAGATGCCCGAGGGCGAACAAACGCTCGATGACCTTCGCCGCGCCATCGAGCAAGCTCTCATGGAGGGCGACCAGTTCGACGAAGACATGCGCGATCGCCTGCAACAAATGGCCGCGGACGGCGAACTGGACGAACTCATCGAAAAACTGATCGAGCGCATGCAGCAGGAAGACTACATCTCGATCGACCAGCCACCCGATCCCTCCCGTCCCTCCAGTGTCGGCGGACAACTTGGCGAAAACCAACAGCAGGCAAAATTCGAAATCACCGACAAGAGCTTGGACTTCCTCGGCTTCAAGTCCCTGCGCAACCTCCTCGGCTCGCTCGGCAAATCAAGCTTCGGACGCCATGACACTCGCGACCTCGCCACCGGCATCGAAGCCAGCGGCGCTTCCCGCACCTACGAGTTCGGCGACACGCTCAACCTCGACATAACCGCCACGCTCTCCAACGCCATTCAGCGCGAAGGCCTCACCCTGCCACTCAACATCGAATACTCCGACCTCCAAGTCCACCAGTGCGAATATCAGTCTTCCTGCGCGACAGTCCTCATGCTTGACTGCTCGCACTCGATGATTCTCTACGGTGAAGACCGTTTCACGCCCGCAAAAAAAGTTGCCATGGCGCTCTCGCACTTGATCCGCACACAATATCCCGGCGACTCGCTCTCGCTCGTTCTCTTCCACGACTCCGCCGAAGAAGTTCCGCTCTCGCAACTCGCTCGCGTCAAGGTTGGGCCCTATTACACCAACACGCGCGAAGGCCTGCGTATGGCGCAGCGGATCCTCCAGCGCCAACGAAAAGACATGAAGCAGATCGTCATGATCACCGACGGCAAACCTTCCGCCCTCACCCTCGAAGACGGCCGCATTTACAAAAACGCCTTCGGCCTCGATCCCCTCGTCGTCAGCCAGACGCTCGAAGAAGTCTCGAAGTGCAAGCGCGCCGGTGTCCTCATCAACACCTTCATGCTCGCCTCAGACTACGGCCTGGTGCAATTCGTCCAGAGAGTTACCGAGATGTGCCGCGGGAAAGCCTACTTCACCACTCCCAACACGCTCGGCCAATACCTGCTGATGGATTACATGTCACGGAAGACAAAAACGATTCATTAAGCAAAAATCCTGCCCCGCGCCTTACCCTGTGTTCCCCCGCGTCCCGCGTGTTAAAGATTTTTTTTCCTGTCTGCTGATACTCTTGATTCATCGATGGCAAACTGCGTTCGCTGTGGCCGCCAGCTTCCCGGCTTTTCCTTCGGCAAGAAAATTTGCCAGTGGTGCGTGCAACACGAAGCCGCGCAACGCGGCGAAGTCGTCGAAAACGCGCGCCAACCAGTCATGCGCACGCCCTGGGTGCGCCACGGCCAATCTGCCATCAGCCTCACGCAAATATTCTTCGGCATCAATGTCGCTGTATACCTGGGCATGGTGCTCGCCTCGGGCAGTCCGTTTCAGGACTTCCCCGGGATGGAGCTGGTGCAGTGGGGCGCTAACGCAGGCGCACTCACGCTTTCAGGCGAATGGTGGCGGCTGTTGACTTGCGTCTTCATTCACGGGGGCCTGCTTCATATTGCTTTCAATATGTGGTGCCTGTGGGACCTGGGCGCGCTCAGTGAATCACTCTACGGCCGTTGGACCTTCGGCGCACTCTACCTGATCTGCGGCCTGGGCGCCAGCCTCGCCAGCGTCACCTGGAACGTTCACGTTCTCAGCGTCGGAGCCTCCGGAGCAATCTTCGGACTCGCCGGCGCTTTGATTGCCGCTTTCAAGTTGGGGGAATTCTCGGTACCGCGCGCAGCACTCTCAGGTACGCTGCGCAGCCTGGTGGTATTTGTCGGCTTCAACCTTATCTTCGGAGCCGCATCCGGCGTCACCGACAACGCCGCGCACGTTGGCGGCCTCATCACCGGATTAATTCTCGGCACTCTCATCGCTCGGTTCGCCCCCATGCAAGATCACGCTCCACGCCGATTTGCTATCTTTGTTGCCGTGATTCTGGCGCTGGCTTGCGGCGCGGGGGCATTGTCACATCATTACGGCTTGCCCCTCAGATTCGGAAGAGTTAATTATGGAGGCGCCACCAGCAAAGTAGAAAACTCCCCCGCTCAAACGATCGCTAAGTTACAGAACATAGTTAAACAGCAGCCCACCTTCGTTCCCGGTCACATCGCGCTGGCGAAAGCATATTTAAGTCAGGGCCAGTTCTCCGCCGCGGAAACGGAGTTAAAGCGCGCGTTGGAGCTCGACCCAAAAAGTGTCGAAGTGCGTCTCGAATTGGGGAATGTTTATCTGAATCAGAATCGTGTGCAGGACGCAACAAAGGCTTTCAACGAAGTGCTGGCGCAGAATCCCAACAATGCTGACGCCCACTTCGGCATGGGCCTTGCCCTGGCCGCCGACGAAAATCATCGGGCCGCCATCGAAGAG
>JAUTWY010000329.1 GCA_030838305.1 Acidobacteriaceae bacterium | reverse complement strand
CGGGCAGTCGGTGACATTCAGGGCGACGGTGTCATCAAGCCATGGCGCAATCCCGGATGGCGAACTGGTGACGTTCTTCGACGTCACGACCGCGATTGGGACCGGTTCCACGGTAAGTGGCGTGGCGACGTTCACTACCTCCTCGCTAAAGGCGAAGACGCACACCATCAAGGCAACCTATGGCGGGGACGCGACATTTAGGCCGAGTTCTGGGACGGTTACGCAGATCGTAAATAAGTACACGACAACCACGACCCTAACCTCAAGCCTGAATCCTTCACAATTCGGGCAGGCAGTGACCTTTACTGCGCACGTAACGAGCTCGGGCCCGGCTCCCACCGGTAAAGTGAAGTTTCTGGATGGAACACTCGCGATTGGGTCAGCGACGCTGAGCGGCGGCGTAGCTAAACTTACCAAATCCGATCTAGCCGTTGGTACTCACTCGATCACAGCTCACTACAACGGGGATGCCGCCTCGAGCACGAGCACTTCTGCTGTCGTGAACCAGGTGGTGCAATAGCTTCGGTGGAAGGACGCGAAGGGTTGTTGTCGTAAAATCCCCATTACGTTAATAACCGAACAGTAATGAGTGTGAACGTCTTGACTTCCGTACCGGGAAATCTCGACAGCCTCGGAGTATTCCGGGATCGCTGGTGAAGCAGAGGTAGCCGTTGGAGAAGTGAGCCCTCAGCATTGGGGACGGCAGCCCCGCTTCGAGATTCGTCTATTCGTCTGGGGCTCAGGCACTGATACATCAGTCCGGCCTCTGTTACAATTAACCCTTGGGGCATGGACAGATGCTCCGGATCGTAGAGCTTGCGTCAGGACGCGTCAGGGTGTATTTCCTTACGGTTTCCTGTCGATAAACCCCGGAATTCGGCTCAATGGGGTGGAAGCGGTTCAAGCGGGCGACTCAGTGGGCAGTAGGAATAAACAGGAAATTCAAGGGTTTACCGAAACCCGATGAAAACAAGTTGGGGACGTAGTTCAGTTGGTTAGAACGCTGCCCTGTCACGGCAGAGGTCGCGAGTTCGAGTCTCGTCGTCCCCGCCATTCATTCCAAAGCACTTGCGCTAATTTTGGCGAAACCATCGAGGACCCAAAAGGGCACGTTTTTGTGCCCTTTTGGGGGTCCCTTTTCGCCCGGCCAATTCCCGTCCTCGGTGCTCCTCACGCTGCAACGCCACCCGAGACAGACGGTGGTGACGTTGCGTTCGCTTCGCACGAAAACACCAACGACAAGACCGCTGCCTGAGCTGCATGTTTGGCGGGAGTGACTGCCTGGGTATACACATCTAATGTCGATCGCAGAGTCGAATGCCGCAACAGTTCCTGCATGACTTTGAATTCCGTGCCCACGCTTCTCAGCAGCGTCGAATACGTGTGACGAAACGTGTGCCAGCCGATGCATTTCTGGATTCCAACTCTTTGTGCAACCGGCCGAACGTATTTGCGCAAGATCGCTTGTCCCCAATACGGTCTCCGACCCCTATGGCGCCTGCTGGCAAAAACCCAATCATCTGGCTTCGTGTAAACGCACTGTTTTCGCCAGTCTGACAAAGCATCGGCAAGGCGTGGATTAACGGGCACGGGCTTTTGCGATGACTCGGTCTTGCAGGGGCCGACTACGCCGTACACGATGGATCGCGTTACGTTCATCGTGTATTGAACAAGATCGATGTCACCCCATTTCAAGCCGAACAACTCGCTCTGCCGCAAGCCGGTGGATACTGCGAGGAGAACCAAGGTTCGTTCTCGAATGCCTAGACTGTCCACCAGCGCCTTGATTTCCGCGGGCATCAGGACGGTTGGTGCTCTGCGGCGTTTCGCACTCTGACGAACGAGGTAGATTGGATTGCGGTCAAACAGCTCGTATCGGCAAGCATGATTGAAGAGAACGGACATCAGATTTCGAATTTTGGCACAACTGCTTTTCGCCAAGGGCAAACGTCGCAGCCAAGATTCGACTTGTATTGTTCTGACTTCCGCCAGTTCGTAGTGCCGCCAGTGAGGAAGAACCCAGTGGGTCAAGTACGCCTGGTACGTCTTCTTGGTCGAGTAACTGCGCCATGTGTTGTCCCTTGCGAGTTCCCGTTGCTCGAAATGATCGCAGAGCTGCGCGACCGTAATTGAGCGAGAGCCCATCCGCACTTTGTCGGAATTGATCTCTGCCAACAGGACGGCGATAGCAGAACGGGCGCCAGCTTCGTCCAGGTAGCGCTCAACCGTGCCAATCACTCTCTTCCGCTGGACACGCGCTCCATGCAAATCCTTTTCGGACCAGCGAAACTGCCATACAGCAGGCCCTTCCTTGCGACTTACCAATGCCAGACTCCCGTGTTGCATTCTCAGTCTCCGTGACCGCAGTTGCGGCGCACGAGGATTCTCACGTATTACGGGGAACCAGGGGAGGGGAGTCAACGGGCACCTGAGTGAATTGCTTTGCGGCGGCAAAGTTCGATAACTTCCGGTTGGCCGACCACTCACCCAACAACCGTCCGATCTGCTGCAACCTGTGCACAGGCTATAATTCGTGCACTCATGACCCTTACCTCTGGCACGAAACTAGGCCCTTACGAGATTCAGTCGCAGCTGGGCGCTGGCGGAATGGGCGAAGTTTATCGCGCCCGGGATACTCGCCTCGATCGCACTGTCACCCTGAAGATTCTGCCCGCCGCTTTCTCTGCCGATCCTGACCGACTTCATCGTTTCCAGCATGAAGCGAAGATCCTGAGCGCGCTGAACCATCCCAATGTCCTCGCCATCTACGACGTCGGTGCACAAAACGGCGTCAATTTCCTCGTTTCCGAATTTCTCGAAGACCAGTCGCTCCGCGATAGGTTGGCGGCAGGAACACTGTCGCACCGCAGGCTGATCGAGTACGCACTCGACATAGCCAAAGGACTCGCCGCCGCCCATGAAAAAGGGATTATCCACCGCGATCTCAAACCAGACAACGTCTTCATCACCCGCGACGATCGGGTCAAAGTTCTCGACTTCGGCCTCGCCAAACAAGTTTCAGAAGTTGCCTCACAGGACTCTGCCACCATGACGGGTGCTGTGCCCACCATCCCCGGCACTGTCATGGGCACCGTTGGCTACATGTCCCCCGAGCAGGTCCGCGGACTTGCACTCGACCATCGCTCTGACATTTTCAGCTTCGGTGCCGTTCTATACGAAATGGCATCCGGCAAGCGTGCGTTTCGGGGAGATTCCTCAGTCGAGACGATGAACGCCATTCTCAAAGAAGAAGCCCCCGAATTTTTGGAATCGGGCGCTCCCGTCTCTCCCGGTTTGGAGCGAATCATCCGCCGCTGCCTCGAGAAGAAGCCCGAGCGACGTTTCCAATCGGCCAGCGATCTCGCCTTCGCACTCGATGCTCTGAGCGCCGCCTCGGGTATCTCTCAACCCGTGGCATCGACCCGCCCTTCAATCAAAAAGCCTGGCTTCGCTTGGATTGTCGCGGCACTCGCTACGATTGTCCTGCTCACCGGGGGCTTATGGTTCTTCAGGCAACCTGCTCCGTCGCCGGGCAAATTTTCCCAAGTCTCATTTCGCCCCGCTTACATTCGCGCAGCACGATTCGCGCCGGGACGGACCATCGTTTACGCCGCTTCCGTAAACGGAGAACCCATGACACTTTTCTCCACGCGGACCGACACCTTCGAGGCCCAACCCCTCAATCTGACAGCCGATCTTCTCAGCATCTCCCGCACGAGTGAACTGGCTGTCTCGCTGGGCCGTGACTTCGACATGATCTGGACTCCGATCGGCCGCCTTGCCAAAGCCCCACTCGGTGGCGGCGCTACGCGCGAACTGCTTGATGACGTCATCGATGCCGACTGGAATAAAGATGGAACCGATTTAGCGGTGGCAAGACGGGTTGGCAATCAGTTTCAATTGGAATATCCGGCCGGCAAAGTGCTCTATCAAACCGCTGGATATATCAGCGATCTCCGCTTCTCCCCCATAGATAATCAAATTGCTTTCCTCGATCACGCCCTCACTGGTGACGATCGTGGTCTGGTCTCCGTTGTCGACCTCGAGGGGCATTATCGCGTTTTAACGCAGGAATTCGAAAGCGCGCAAGGCCTATCCTGGTCACCCGACGGAAAGGAAATCTGGTTTGGCGCCAGTGAGGCTGGGGAACTCAACTCCTTGCGTGCCGTGGACCTCAGCGGAAAAACACGTGTCATTGCGGCCGCTCCCGCACGCCTCCACCTTCAGGACATTTCCGAAGAGGGGCAGGTGTTGCTTAGCACAGACGTCGTGCATTACCAGGTCGCAACCGGAGACAGCAAGTCCGGCAACGCCCGCGATCTGACTGCCTTCGAATACACATCGCTGGCCAACATTTCCGACGACGGCAGCATGATC
>JAUTWY010000322.1 GCA_030838305.1 Acidobacteriaceae bacterium | reverse complement strand
CACCTCCGTGTTGGGATTGGTCGCGCCTGGCGGACACTTGCATTCTATAACCGGGGACAGTTCTGGGAATCTTTGGATAAGCGACCAACATCAGGGCCTTTTTCATTTGCTTGGGGGCAGTATGGTCGACCGGATCCCTTGGGCTAAGCTGGGACGAAAGGACTGGGCTACGGCTCTATTCGCTGGCCCCGAGCCCGGCGGTCTATGGCTTGGATTTTCACAGGGAGGCGTGGCGTATTTCAAAGATGGCAAGGTTCGTGAGTCATATGCAGCCGTTGATGGACTAGGTGAGGGCATTGTCACCAGACTGACCCTTGATTCGGAAGGTACGCTGTGGGCTGCAACCGAGGGTGGGCTAAGCCGCGTGAAAAATGGTCGGGTCGCCACCCTCTCCAGCCAGAACGGATTGCCCTGCGACACGATTTTCTGGATGATGACAGACGAAGCTCATTCATTCTGGCTGTACATGGCCTGCGGCTTGGTCCACATTGCAGGAGCCGAGATGAACGCGTGGGTCACCGATCCCAAGCGGACGGTGCAGAACACGGTTTTCGACAGTTCCGATGGAGTGAGGAGCCGTGCACTCACTACCGGCTACACCCCGCTTGTTGCCAAGACCGCGAATGGAAAATTGTGGTTTTTGCCTCTCGACGGCGTCAGCGTCATCGATCCGCGTCACCTGCCCGTCAACCAACTTCCGCCGCCGGTGCACATCGAGCGAGTTACCGCGGACCGCAAGACCTACTGGCAGAACCTCTCCGGCGATGCATCCGCCTCGCAGCCGAGGTTGCCGCCGCTGGTTCGCGATCTGAAGATCGATTACACGGCGCTCAGCTTCGTCGCGCCGGAAAAGGTCCGTTTTCGCTATAAGCTGGAGGGCCAAGATCCGGACTGGAAGGAAGTCGTCAACGAGCGAGAGGCGCAGTATTCGAATCTTGCTCCGGGCAACTACCGCTTCCGCGTGACCGCCTGCAATAACAACGGAGTGTGGAACGAGGCTGGCACATTCCTGGATTTCTCTATCGCCCCCGCCTACTACCAGACCACTTGGTTCCGAGTGTCCTGCCTGGCAGCTTTCCTCGGAGTGCTTTGGGTTCTGTATCGAGTTCGTATCCGGGAAGTGCGACGTCAGGAAAGGAAACTTCGGGATGTGATCGAAACCATGCCGACATTTGCCTGGACGGCTTTACCAGATGGCTCCTTGGACTTTGTCAATCGCCACTGGCAGGAATACACGGGCTTGTCCCTTGAAAGGACAGTAGGCTCGGGTTGGCAAGAGGCCGCTCACCCAGAGGACTTGGCGCGAAATGTAGAGAAGTGGGGCGCGTCTCTGGCGACCGGCCAGCCCTTCGAAGATGAGGTCCGCTATAGACGGGCAGCGGATGGGCAATATCGTTGGTTTTTGTCTCGCGGCGTGCCCCTGCGAGACCATCGCGGCAGGATCCTCAAATGGTACGGTATCTCAACCGACATCGAAGATCGCAAGCGCGCTGAAGAAGATCGCGAGAAACTACGGACGGACCTCGCACATGTGAACCGGGTCAGCATATTGGGAGAGCTGGCTGCCTCCGTGTCTCACGAGCTGAAACAGCCGATCGCCGCGGCCATGACAGACGCCAAGACCTGCATGCGATGGCTTAAGCGAGAGCAGCCCAACGTGGAGGAGGCGCTCCAAGCAATCAGCAGAATTGTGAAAGACGGGACGCGGGCGACGGAGATCATCGCCCGCCTGCGATCGTTGTACAAGAAGTCTCCTCCACAACGTGAGTTGGTTGAGGTAAATGAAATCGTGCGCGAAATGCTGGTGCTGCTGCGGGGCGAGGCGAACCGCTATTCCATCTCGATGCGCACGGAATTAACTCCGGATCTTCCCAAAATCACAGCGGACCGAGTACAGCTCCAGCAAGTGTTTGTGAACCTAATGCTCAACTCCATCGAGGCCATGAAGGACACTGCTGGTGAACTTACCATCAAGACGGAGCTGGCCCTGGGTGATCAACTTCTGATCTCGGTCACTGACACCGGCGTGGGCCTGCCCAATGAGCAAACGGAGGAGATATTTAATGCGTTCTTTACCACCAAGCCTCAAGGCAGCGGCATGGGCTTATCAATCAGCCGCTCCATTGTTGAATCGCACGGGGGCCGCTTGTGGGCTGCTGACAATTCTCCGCGCGGCGCAAGATTGTGTTTCACATTACCTACCCAGAGCGAGATACGGCACTCTAGTTAAAATGTTTACCTTGAGGGGTTCTTGGACGAATTCGCCGGCCGTTTGTTAGTGCTTAAAGGGACGTGCTTCTGCGTGTTGATCAAGCGCAGCTCGACTCTCCCGTTGTTTCCCTTAGATAGCACCTCATCGAATCTGGTTCGTCAGCGAGAGCTATCGCGGCAAGATCTGCAGATTTTCTGCCGGAATGGTTTGGACCGCATTCCTATCAAGCCTCAAATGCGAGAAAACCATTTCAGGAGGAAGCCGCCGGATCCACTGATTGAGAGAGAAGTCCAGGACTTCGCTCGCCTTGAACATCTCAAGAAACACCAGGTCAGTGTCCCCAGTGTTTTCCACGTAATGACCAGCGTTGGCCGGAACGAAGCCGACGTCATTCACGTTGAAGTCCATGGTACGTGCCGACCCAACGGGCATAAACACAGTCATTCGTCCCTTCCCCGCCATCCAGAACTGCCACTCCGAGGCATTGGGATGCCAATGAAGCTCGCGCATACCTCCGGGTTTGATGATGTTCAGTGCGGCGGCGACATGCTTCGAGACTGGAAAGTTATGCGAGTCGACGATGCGTATTTCGCCACCGCTAGTTCGCCTGGTCGGCGCCATCGCTTCCATTTTGAAGGTGTATTGGATGGGAGACTGCACTCTCTGCCCCCCAACTGCTGCCTTGTCTTCTGCCAATGACTTCGGTAAATCTGCAGGAAAAATGTAAAGAAAGCTAGTCGGCAAAGTGCTGAGAGCGTTCTCCGGTAGTCCGAAGTTCTTCGACAACACATCAGGAGGCGTATGCGCCAGCCATTCTGAAACAAGGAATGTATTGTCCTCCGAAAACATACCCTCATCGAAGACCAGGAGGAACTCGCATCCGTCTGGCCCCAAACCCTGGATGGAATGAGGAAAGCCGGCCGGGAAATACCAGAGATCGCCCTTGCGAACGTCGTCGATAAAGATCGTCCCGTCAAGATTCAATACAGTGACGCGGGCATTTCCATAGAGCATGATGGCCCACTCGTCGGCTGTGTGCCAATGCAGTTCACGAAAGCTGCCGGCCGTTAAACGCATGTTCACACCCGCTAAATCCGCGGAAGACGGGAGTTCGCGCTGCGTCACCTGATGGGTCCAACCCCCCTCTTGAATCCTCTTCTTCGTCAGATCGTAGGAGTACCAGATGGCGCCGACATCCCCGTTATCGGTCGGCGGCGGTGTGTTTGAGTTGGGGTTCTCGGCTAGAAGTGGCTTGTACTCCTGCCCAGGGTTACTCGACGAATGGTCGCCTTCTGCCTTTTGGGTGCCTTCCCGGGTTTGTGCGTGCGCGCTCAATCCTGCGAATGCAGCCGCAGCCAAAGCCGCAGAGCCAAGTCCCAAGACACTCCTTCTGGAAACGGCATCCTGCGTCATCTTGTTTTTTTCCTGATCACTCATCGCTTTTCCTTGTCGATCTTGAATTCGATCGCCTTTGTGCTCTCTACTCAGGAACAAGCAAGAGCAAATACAACCCTCAATGCGCTTACAACGTGATTGACCGCTGTACCTGTTGCTGTGACCTTAGGCCGATTTCTTTGTCGGCAGACAAAACTCGACAAGTTTTCCAAATTGCACTTGAGGAGCCGCCCGCAGCGGTTTCCGGAAGCGCGCTGGTATGTAAAACTCAATCACCTTTGCCATGACAATCTCCTTGATGTCTAGAACTCCAATAGACCTCTCAATCCACCCGCAGCGAGACCCCACGGAATCGCGCAACCGGAGCTTATGCAACAGTGCCCTAAACACAGCACACGGTCTCATCCACATAGTCCTTCCCTAAGGATCGCGCCGGAAGGAGGTTGCGCCCGTTTTTCGAACTCTTCGACGCGACCTGCACCCTTCGCCAACATCGCCCAGGCCAGGGCCTTCATATCAGGATCCGGAGAATCGGTAGCCCTGAGTAGTTCCGTGGCTGCGTCCTGCTGTCCGAACCTGCACCACATCACCCCGCAAAGAAACACATAGTTGCTATCCATCCTGGTTTCCTCCGAATCAACATTTACGCAACTCGCATTCCAAGCGCTTCGTGGAACCACCTCTTTTCATCCTGGAATGCAATCCAACTGCCAACACCAGCCCCATTCCAAAGGCATCCGCAGTCGACCTCTCGAGGCTTTATGGTTCACCAATACAACCTAGTGAAACTCTCAAGTGTCGGCATGCTGATAGTGCGTCGGTATTTGGACGGTCCGGAGACTGCCATCTTCCTGACGGAAGCGGATAGCGAAGTAAGCGAGGCGGTCTCAGGTCATTAAGTGGGTGGATCGATTGCCCTGCTCGCTATTTGACAATCTTTCTCTTGAGTGGAACAGAACGTGCATTCGTCTTCTTAGAAAGTGGGTGCAAAATGGAAGTTCCAGTATTCACATTTGCAAGTTCGCCTTTTGTGCCGGTCGCCATTGGTTTTTTTGGCCTCGGTACGGGTTACTTCATCTGGGGTGGTCAGGCATTATTTGGTTTTCCGGAAAACAGCCCCGCGGTCAACCGAACGCTGGGCATATGGGGTTTCTGGATGCCGGGCTTCATGCAGTTCCTCACCGGCATCTATCTGCTGACTGGGCTGACCTGGTTCAACGTGTTCGGCAAAGCGGCGCCTCTCTACATGGCGGGCCTCGCCTTCACAGCTTACGGTGTTCACTGGTTCGCCATGTCCTACCGGCGATATATCGACTCCAGTGCTCAGGCAGATGGTTGGATGGCGATAGCATTTCTGTTTCTCAGCCTTCTTGGAGTCGACGTTTTTCGGCGCGCCGGAGACATTCCCGTAATGCTTATCTTTGTCGGCCTCACTTTTATCTATGCGATTGAAATTCCGACCCGCTTGCTCTCCTGGGCTGGAGGCGGCCGCCTTGTAGGGCTGTTCCAATTCGTTACTGGTATCTGGCTGATGTATTGCACCTACGCCATGACCATCGATTTGGCACTGGGCGCCAAAGCCTGGGTCTAGAAAGTATTTCGCATCAGCATTTCCCGGACAGGGCTCTCCAAAGGCTTCCATCCGGAGTGCGTGACGACATAAATATGACCTCTTTGCGTACTTCGAGGTTCGCGCGACCGCAGTCGGCTCTTCTGTTGCGTTATGGTGCAGCCCCTATTTTGGTCGCGGCGGCCCTCGGAACCGCATTGCTCCTGCGCCATGAGAATTTGCCGCATCCGTTCACTTCTTTTTCTTTCGCGGCAATTGCGATCACTTTTTGGTATGGCGGGACGGGACCAGGTCTGCTCGCCCTCGCACTCTCCTGTCTGGCGATGAGCGATTTCTTTATTCCTATTAGGCTTAGCGACCCCGCTGCGGAATCCTACATCGTTATTTACGGAATATTCGGCCTCTTGGTGAGCTGGTTTAGCGCCTCACGCCGTAGTGCAGAATGTTTGCTGACCGAAGCACGCGACGGTCTCGAAATCAGGGTCGAGGAGCGAACGGGTGAACTGAGAGCAACCAACGAACAGTTGCAGGACGCACAAGCCGAGCTACGCGGCGAGAAGGATCGACTGAAGTTGCTGCTCGATCTGAACAACAGCATGGTCTCGAAGCTGGAGCTTCGGGATCTCCTTCGTGTCATCTCCGCGAGCGTGCGGCGCGTGATGCTGTGCGACTCGGTGGGCGTCAATTTGCCAGATCCGGAAAC
>JAUTWY010000282.1 GCA_030838305.1 Acidobacteriaceae bacterium | reverse complement strand
AGCCTTCCGGGCAGCGCTCGATGCGCTGAAAGTTGAGTCGACCGTGCTGATCGTGGACGCGCCGAATTCGGGCAACCGCAATCTGGACTTGAGCTCGCGAAACATCAAGGGACTCGAACTGGTTCCGGGCAACGAGGTTCATCCTTATCACTTGCTGCGATACGATCGCGTGATTTTCTCGCATCCCGCGATTGAGAAGCTGCAGCTTACGTTGAAAGATAGTTTGCCGAAGCACCAGCGCAAAGCGGCCAAAGAAAAAAAAGAAGACGACGGTGCGAAGAAGGCGTCGGCAACTCCGCGGAAACGCACGCGGCATGAAAAAGCGGCAGAGGTGGCCTGATGAAATCCGCATACCAGATCATTCGCCGTCCGGTGATCACCGAAAAAGGCTTGGCGATCAAGGAGACCCAGAACACGCTGGTGTTTCAGGTTGCTCCGGGGGCGACCAAGACGGAAGTCAAGCAAGCAGTACAAACGATTTTCAAAGTGAAAGTTCTTTCCGTTCGCACCGCGATGTACCCGGGGAAAGAACGGCGTCGGGGAAAGTTTGCCGGCTACCGTCCGGACTGGAAGAAGGCGTATGTACGGCTGCGCGCCGGCGAGAAGATGCCGGAGTACGCGCAGAATTTGTAGGAGCGGCAAAAGCAGATTTCCTCACCGGGCCTCTGGCCCAGTTCGGAATGACAAGAATGATTTGAGCTGAGAGCGAAGGGCTCATGGCTAAGAGCTGATTATGGCAATCAAAACCTACAGACCGACGACGCAGACGTTGCGCTACCGCACGACGATCGTCAACGACGACATTACGACGAGGCATCCGCACAAGCCGCTGATCGAGAAAAAGCAGCGCACGGGCGGACGCCGCAACTCGGGCGACATTACGAGTTGGCATCGCGGCGGCGGACACAAGCAGAAGCTGCGCATCATTGACTTCAAACGCGAAAAGACGGGCATCCCCGCCACGGTGACGACGATCGAATACGATCCTAACCGCTCGGCGCGCATTGCGCTGCTGGCGTATGCCGATGGCGAGAAGCGCTACATTCTCGTGCCCGAAGGGATGAAAGTCGGGCAGAAAGTTGTGAGCGGCCCTGAGGCCGACATTTTGGTGGGCAATGCTTTGCCGTTGCGCAACATTCCGCCGGGTACGTCGATTCACAATCTGGAGTTGAAGCCCGGCAAGGGCGCGCAGATGGTGCGCTCGGCGGGCGGGGCGGCGCAGTTGATCGCCAAAGAATCCGATTACGCGCTGGTGAAGTTGCCTTCCGGCGAGACGCGCAAGATTTCACAGGACTGCATGGCGACCATTGGCCAGGTGGGAAATCTGGATCACGAAAACATCACCATCGGCAAAGCCGGCCGCATGCGCTGGATGGGATGGAAGCCAGTCAACCGTGGCGTCTCGATGAATCCCGTCGACCATCCGCATGGCGGTGGTGAGGGCAAGACTTCGGGTGGAAGACATCCGGTGACGCCGTGGGGCCAGCCGACGCGCGGGTACAAGACGCGGAATAACAAGCGCACCGATAAGTTTATTGTGAACCGGCGGACGAAGTAGCCGAGGAAGCAAAAGCCGGTTCCTCCGGGTCGCTTCGCGAACCGTTGGAATGACAAGGGTTTGAGAGTTGTGATTTAGCGAAGAGCTAGGAGCTAACAGCTAGAAGCTGACTTTATGGCACGTTCAACAAAAAAAGGCGCGTTCGTGGATGGGTTCCTGATGTCGCGAGTCGAAGGCATGAATTCGCGCAACGAGAAGAAGGTTCTACGCACCTGGTCGCGGCGGTCCACCGTGGTTCCTGAGATGGTGGGTCACACCATTGCGGTGCACAACGGCAAAAAATTTATTCCGGTGTACGTCACGGAAAATATGGTGGGTCACAAGCTGGGCGAGTTCAGCTTCACGCGCAACTTTAAGGGCCACTCCATGCGGGCAGCGACGGAAGTGGCGGCGAAGCCGGCGGGCATTCCGGGAGGTCCGGGAGCAATTACTCCATCGGCACCGTCTGGCGCGCCGCCGAAGGCATAAAAGGCATAAAGGGAGACGCTGATGGAATTCCGAGCGGAAATGCGTTACTTGCGAGTCTCGCCGCAGAAGGCGCGCCTGGTGCTGGAATTGATCAAAGGGCGCAAGGTGGAAGAAGCTCGCAACACGCTGCTGTTTACGAAGAAGCGCGTGGCGGCGCACGTGGGCAAGCTGCTGCAGTCGGCGCTGGACAACGCAAACTTTCTCAGCGCGGAGAAGAATTTGGACGTCGATCTCGACAATTTGTATGTGAAGAATGCGATTGCGAACGATGGGCCGCGCATGAAGCGCATTCGCCCAGCGCCGCAAGGGCGCGCGTTCCGCTACCAGCGGCGCATCTCGCATATCACGCTGGTGCTGGCCGAGCGCGGCAATGGAGCGGGGCGTGCTTCGGGAGAGACGCGAAGAGCGGCGGCGAGTTCGGCTCCGGCGAAGCGACGGACGCCGGTGGCGAAGAAAGCCGCGGGTGCTGGGAAGAAGAAAAAGGCGGCTGCGAAGTAGGGTAAAAAGCAGGTTCCTCACCCGCGCTCTGCGCGTGTTCGGACTGACAATAGTTTCGGGTTCGATTTAGGAGAAGCAATGGGACAAAAAGTCCATCCTTATGGTTTTCGGCTCGGCTACACCAAGCCGTGGAAGTCGCGCTGGTTTGTGGAACGCGACTACGACAAGCTGTTGCTCGAAGACATCAAGCTGAAGAACGAACTGAAGGACAAGCTGAAGTCGGCGGGCGTCAGTTCGATCGAGATTGAGCGTCCGGGCAACAAACTGCGCATCATCATCAAGACGGCGCGGCCGGGAATTATTATCGGGCGCAAGGGTGCGGAAATTGACAAGCTGAAGGGCGACTTGCAGAAGCGCACCTCGCGCGAAGTGTTTGTCGATATCCAGGAAGTGCACAAGCCCGAACTGGATGCGCAACTGGTGTCGGAGGCGATTGCTCTGCAGTTGGAGAAACGCGTTGGCTTCCGCCGCGCCATGCGTAAGGCGGTGGATTCGGCGCTGCGCTTCGGTTGCAAAGGGATCAAGGTGCGAGTCAGCGGACGGCTGAATGGAAACGAGATCGCGCGCTCCGAGTGGTATCTGCAGGGACGCCTGCCGCTGCACACATTGCGCGCCGACATTGAATACGGATTTTCGGAAGCCAGGACCACGTACGGGGTGATCGGCGTGAAGTGCTGGGTGTACAAGGGCGAAATTCTTCCGGCCAAGAAGCGTGAGCAGACGACAGGCGTGGGCTCATTTTAAGGATTGTGGAAACACGAAGATTTAGCTGAGAGCCAAGAGCTAGAAGCTAAGAGCTGACTTTATGTTGATGCCAAAGAAAGTGAAGTACCGTAAGCAGCAGCGCGGGCGCATGACCGGCAAGGCCTGGCGCGGCAGTACGCTGGCGTTTGGGGATTTCGGGCTGAAAGTGCTTGAGCCTGGATGGATCACCGACCGCCAGATTGAAGCCAGCCGTGTGGCAATGACTCGCTTCGTGAAGCGCGGCGGCAAGATTTGGATCCGCGTTTTTCCCGACAAGCCGGTGACCAAGAAGCCGGCCGAAACCCGTATGGGTAAGGGAAAAGGGGCTCCGGATCACTGGGTCGCGGTGGTTCGTCCGGGAAAGATTCTGTTCGAGATGGAAGGGGTCACGATCGCGGATGCGACGGAAGCGATGCGGCTGGCCTCACACAAGCTGCCGCTGCGCACGACTCTGGTCAAGCGCGAGATGGCGCACTAGGACTAGAAATTAGGAACTGGGAACTGATTTTATGAAATCCGATAAAGTTCGCAACTTAACCGACGCCGAGCTCCAGCATCAGGGGCAGGATCTCGCGGACCAGTTGTTCAAGCTGAAGTTTCAGCTGAACATGGGCCAGTCCGAAAGCCTGAAGAAGATTCGCGGCCTGCGCAAGGATATTGCGCGCGTCAAGACAATTTTAGGCGAGCGCTCGCGCTTGGCCGCAACGGAGAAACGATAATGGCGGAAACTGCAAGCCGAAAGTCCGCAACCCCGCAGACCGAAAAGGTACAAGGCCGGCGCAAAGAAGTGGTGGGAGAAGTGGTCGCAAATCGCATGCAGAAGACCATCGTGGTCAAGGTGACCCGCAAGAAGGCGCATCCGTTTTACGGCCGGGTGGTGGCGCGCAACAAGAAATTCTATGCGCATGACGAGAAGAACGAAGCGCATGTGGGCGATGTGGTGCGAATCGAGGAGACTCGTCCGCTTTCGAAATTGAAGCGCTGGAAGCTGAAAGACATTGTGCGCAAGACGACGCTGGTGCCGGAGATTGTGTTAGAGCAGGACAGCAAATAAGAAAGCGAGCCAGGCGCGCGATTTATGCGTCGCGAAGAACGCGACGATTCGCGGGGCTCGCCTATGACAAGCGGCAACGAGGGAGATTGAAGCCATGGCTGTGATGATGAGAAGCATGCTGGAGGTGGCCGACAATTCCGGCGCCCGCAAGCTGCAGATGATTCTGCCGCTCGGCGGCTCCACCGGCCTGAATGCCGGCTTGGGCGACATAATCACCGCCGCAGTGAAGGAAGCGGCTCCAGATGGGCAGGTGCAGAAGGGCAAAGTGGTCAAGGCTGTGATTGTGCGCACTCGCAAGGAGCATCGGCGGCGCGACGGCACTTACATCCGGTTCGATCAGAACGCCGCGGTGCTGATCAACGACGCGGGCGAACCGGTGGGGACGCGCGTTTTCGGTCCAGTGGCACGCGAGTTGCGCGAGCGCAAGTTTTTGAAGATTGTTTCGCTGGCGCCGGAAGTAATTTAGCACCGGGTGCTCTGCACCTAGTAGCGAGAAACAAGATTAAGAATTGAGAACTCGAGAATGAGAACTGTCAGCACCGAACATAAGCGAGTCGATATCCGCCGCAACGACAACGTGAAAGTGATCACGGGGCGGGACAAGGGCAAGGAAGGGCGCGTGCTTCGCGTGTTTCCCAACGATGCCAAGTTGCTGGTCGAGCATGTGATGATCGTGAAAAAGCATGTGCGTCCGAATCCGCAGCGCAATATCAAGGGTGGAATTGCGGAGCAGGAGAGCCGGATCGCGATTTCCAACGTGCAACTGGTTTGCCCAAGCTGCGGCCCGGTGCGCATCGGACACGAGATGCGCGGAGACCGAAAAGTCCGGGTGTGCAAGAAGTGCGGAACTACGCTGGATAAATAGCTGTTCGCTCTTCGCCATCAGCTTTTAGCTCGTGGCATGGTGCGGGGAGCAAGTAACAATTAGTTTCACGTAGCGGTACACGTAAGAAGAGATAAAGGCTAAGAGCTAAAAGCTAAGAGCTAAAAGCTTCTTACACTCCGAAACCGTGAGAGGAAGTTGAAGAAACGCGATGGCACGAGACAAAGAGAAAAAGGGTTCGAAGGATTCTCAGGAGCAGGCGCGGCCGGAGCAGGCGCGGCATAGCGCCAAGGAGCGGCCGCGGCTGCGAACGCGCTTTGACAAGGAAGTGGCGCCGGCTTTACTGAAGGAACTGGAATTGACGAATTCGATGGCCGTTCCCCGCCTGAACAAGATCGTCGTGAATATGGGCATGGGCGAGGCCACGCAGAATTCCAAGATTCTGGATCCGGCGGTGAATGAACTGGGGCAAATCACAGGCCAGAAGCCAATTGTCACCAAGGCCAAGAAGTCGATTGCAGCCTTCAAGGTGCGCGAAGGGCAGGCCATCGGAACCATGGTTACGCTGCGTGGCGACCGCATGTACGAATTTTTCGACCGCTTGGTGAATATCGTTCTGCCGCGCGTACGCGATTTTCGCGGAGTCTCCACCAAGTCATTTGACGGCCGCGGCAATTACACGCTCGGCTTGCACGACCAGTTGATCTTTCCGGAGATTTCGTACGAAAAGGTCGACAAGATGAAGGGCATGAATGTCACCATCGTGACCACCGCGGCAAACGACAACCAGGCGCGCACGCTGCTGAAGCATCTGGGCATGCCGTTCCGAACCCAATAACGTTTAAGGTTTTAGAGTTCGAAACTCTTTAAGGATTTCATGACTACAGCGAAACGAGTGAAAGACGCGAAGATCGAGAAGAAGTTTGAGCTGGCGCGCAACAACAAGGAGAAGACGCCAAAGTTTTCCACGCGCCGGCACAACCGCTGCAAGATTTGTGGACGGCCCCGGGCCTATCTGCGCAAGTTCGGCTTGTGCCGCCTGTGTTTCCGAGGGTTGGCGCTACGCGGGGAGATTCCGGGAGTTGCCAAGTCTTCGTGGTAGTGGGTCAGTCGTTGGGCGATGGTCGTTCGTCGTTTGCCAATGACGAGCAGTAGCAAGGCTAGGAAGAAGCTGCCGCAGGTTCTCCGTGATGCGCGGAGCGAACGGGTGGCGAGAGGAGACGCAAACGATGAGGTTGACCGATCCGGTCGCAGATATGTTGACGAGGGTGCGCAACGCGCTACAAGCGCGGCACCAGAAGGTGGACGTTCCGGCTTCGCGGCTGAAGGTGGAGATTGCCCGCATTCTGAAGGAAGAGGGCTACATCTCGAACTTCAAGGCCACGGAAGAAGAGGGCCACAAAGTGATCCGGATTTATTTGAAATACGGCGCGCATAACGAAGCGGCGATTTCAAAGGCGGAGCGTGTGTCGCGGCCCGGGTGCCGGGTTTACGTGCGCCGCAGCGAGATTCCACGGGTGCTGGGCGGGATGGGCATCAACATTCTCACCACGCCACGAGGAGTGATGACCGGGCGCCAGGCGCGCAAGGAAGGCGTAGGCGGCGAATTGTTGTGCGAGATTTGGTAGAGAATACCGCTTCTAGCTACTAGCTTCTGGCTGCTCGCCAAAGCCGAAGTCGAATCGAACAAGCTAGGAGCCAGGAGCTAGAAGCTGACCTTATGTCACGAATTGGAAAAAAGCCGATCCCGATCCCCAAAGGGGTGACGGTTAAATTTGAAGGCAACACCGTATTGGTGCAGGGGCCAAAGGGCAAGCTGGACACAGCTCTGCCCGCAGGCATCAAGGTGGAGGAAAAAGACGGAAACCTCGTCGCGATTCGCGAAAACGATTCGCAAGCGGCGCTGCATGGACTGGCACGCGCCCTGCTCAACAATGCCGTCGAAGGTGTTACCAAGGGCTGGGTGCGCGATCTGGAAATTGTCGGCATCGGTTATCGCGCCGAGATGAAGGGTAAGGGGATGGTGGTCTTCAACCTGGGATATTCACATCCCATTGAGTACCCATTGCCAACCGGCGTCGATGCCGCCGTCGATCCCAAGCAGACCAAGATCTCGCTTACGGGAATCGATCGTCAGCAGGTGGGACAAGTGGCGGCGGAAATGCGCTCGCTGCGTCCGCCTGACCCGTACAAGAATAAAGGTGTGCGGTATGCGGGTGAGAGGTTGAAGAAGAAGGTCGGTAAGACCGGAGCGAAGTAACCCGTCGTTGCTCCAAAGCGATCATGGCGGGAGTTATGAGCGGGAGTTATGAAGTGTCGGGTCTTTGGCTAACGACCAACGACCAACGACCAAGGACAGACTTTATGTTTACGAAGAAATCGAAGAATCAGAAGCGCGGACACATTCACGACCGCATCCGCAAGAAGATGCAGGGAACGGCGGAGCGACCGCGGTTGAATGTTTATCGTTCGCTGAATCACATTTACGTGCAAGTGATCGACGACTTGCATGGCCAGACGCTGGTTTCGGCGAGTTCAGCCGAGGGCGAGAAGGAAAAACGGCGAACCGGCGGCAACGTGGCAGCGGCGAAAACCGTGGGCAAGACCATTGCCGAGCGGGCCAAGGCTAAGGGCGTGAGCAAGGTGGTGTTTGACCGCGGCGGTTACATTTATCACGGGCGCGTGAAAGCGCTTGCGGATGCGGCGCGTGAAGCGGGATTGCAGTTTTAAAAGAAGCGTCCGGCTTCTAGCTTCCAGCCAAACCCGGTTCGAATCGGGTGGCGGAAGCCAGAAGCCAGGAGCTAGAAGCTAGGTTCAAAAATGCCAACAGTAATTAAGAAGCTCGATGCGAATTCGTATCAGTTGAAAGACCAGGTTGTGGCCATTAATCGCGTCACCAAGGTGGTGAAGGGCGGCAAGAACCTTTCCTTTGCAGCGCTGGTGGTGGTGGGCGATCCCTCAGCGGGGGTGGTCGGCCATGGCGCGGGCAAGGCCAAAGAAGTGCCGCAGGCCATTCGCAAAGCGATCGAGGCAGCGAAGAAGAACTTGATCAAGGTAAACCTGACGCAGACTTCGATTCCGCACCTGATTCTGGGGCGTTACGGCTCCGGGAAAGTGCTGCTGAAGCCGGCTCCGGAAGGCACCGGAGTAATTGCTGGCGGCGCAGTGCGCGCGGTGATGACGTCGGTGGGAATTCAGAACGTGCTGACGAAGTCGATCGGCACCACGAATCCGCACAACGTGATCAAGGCAACTTTCGATGCGCTGAGGCATTTGAAGAGCAGAGAGAGCGTCGCGGCCATGCGTGGCAAGTCGATGCAGGAGTTGTAAGTAGAGTACCTAGAAAAACAGATTCGAGGATTTATCGATGACGACGAAGAAACCGAAGGCGGTCAGCGGAAAGATTCACCTGAAGTGGATCCGTTCCGCGATTTGCGCTCCGGTGAAACAGAAGCTGGTGGTAAAGGGACTAGGATTTACCCGGCTGAATCAGGTGATTGAGCGTCCGGACAACCCGGCGATTCGCGGCATGGTGGCGAAGGTTCCGCATCTGGTGGAGATCCTGCAATAGAAGCGATCAGCTCTCAGCGATCCGCCCTCAGCGCAACCCGCTCTTGGCTGAAAGCTGATGGCTGAAAGTCCGAGAGCTTATTTATGAATTTATCCAACATTCGAGCACCGAAAAAGGCGTCGGAAAAGCGCAAGCGCGTGGGGCGCGGCATGGGCTCCGGCATGGGCAAGACGTCCACTCGTGGACACAAGGGGCAGCGCTCGCGCACCGGTTCGCGCATGATCCGCGGTTTTGAAGGCGGCCAGATGCCGCTGCACCGTCGGATGCCGAAGCGCGGTTTCACTAACATCTTCCGCAAAGAATTCAATATTGTCAGCCTGGAGCGGCTGGTGGCATTGGGCAAAGAACTGCACGCCTCTCCCATCACGCCCGATGTGCTGCGCAAGGCAGGAGTGATTAAGGCGAAGCATCCGGTAAAGATCCTTGGCGACGGCGAGCTTAAGATTGCCATCACCGTGCACGCGCATAAGTTCTCCAAATCGGCCGAGGAAAAAATCACCAAGGCGGGCGGCAAGGTTGAGGTCTTGCAGTAATGTTTGAGAAGCTGGCGAACATCTTTCGCATTCCGGACTTGCGCAAGCGCGTTCTGTTCACGCTGGCCATGCTCGCGGTTTACCGGCTGGGCGGCCACCTGCCCACTCCAGGTGTGAATTTTCTTAAGCTGGAAGCCGCGTTCAACCAGAATGCGGGATCGCTGCTTGGTTTCGTGGATTTGTTTTCTGGCGGCAACCTCCGCCGCATGACCATCTTCGCTTTGGGCATCATGCCGTATATCACGGCCTCCATCATCTTGCAGCTTTTGACTGTGGTATATGAGCCGCTGGCCAAGCTGCAAAAAGAAGGCGAGCTGGGACGCAAGAAGATTACCCAGTGGACTCGCTACATCACTGTGATCCTCAGCGCCATCCAATCGTTTGGCATCGCCATCGGACTCGAGAAGGCCGGCGACTTTGTGCTTCACCCCGGCTGGAGTTTCCGGCTAATGACGATGCTGACCCTGACCACGGGCAGCGCGTTCGTCATGTGGCTGGGCGAGCAGATTACCGACCGTGGCGTCGGCAATGGCATGTCGCTGCTGATTTTTGCCGGCATTGTGGTAGGCCTGCCGCGCGGTGTGCAGGATCTTCTGGATAAGGCGAAGAATGGGACCTGGGGAGCAATCACGCCGGTACTGATGGCTGGCCTGGTCGTGTTTATGATTGCCGTGGTGGCGTTCATCGTCTATGTGGAGCGCTGCGAGCGGCGCATCCCCGTGCAATACGCGAAGCGGGTTGTGGGACGCAAAGTGATGGGCGGGCAGTCCACGCACTTGCCGTTGCGAGTGAACGCGGGCGGCGTGATGCCGGTCATCTTTGCGTCTTCGATTCTTACCTTGCCGCAGACGATCGGGGTCGGCTTAAAAAATACTCGCTACTTCGGCGATCTGTTTCGCCTGCTGGCGTGGGGTGAGCCGCTTTATACGCTGTTGTATGCGATCGGCATCATTTTCTTTGCGTATTTTTACGTGTCAATCGTTTTCAATCCCAGCGAAGTAGCCGACAACATGCGGAAGTACGGCGGCTTCATTCCGGGTATTCGTCCCGGCAAGCGTACGGCCGACTATATCAACGAAGTTTTGACTCGCATCACCCTGGTGGGCGCGCTCTACCTGATCATCATCTCGTTCATTCCCGAGTGGATGATCGCCGGTATTCACCTCAACCATTTACCGTTCTGGCTGGGAGGCACACTGTTTGAGCGGCTTCCGGTGTGGGTAACGAATGGCTTGGGAGTGAATTTTTATTTTGGCGGAACGTCGTTGCTGATCGTGGTGGGCGTGGCCATGGATACGGTGACCCAGATCGAGGCGCAGTTAATCATGCGCCATTACGATGGATTCACGCCGCGCAGCGGACGCATTCGCGGCCGCCGCAACTGGTCGTAGGGTCATGGTAGAAGCGTAGCTGGCTACGTCTTCTTCGCACGGCAAGACGTAGAAAGCTGCGCCTCTACGGAGTTTGTGGGGTTGCTGAACACTGTTCGGGAGGCTTTGGCCAACTCGATGGCGCAGGAAACCTCACGTGATGTCGGTCCCGTGGTGTTACTCGGGCCACCGGGCGCCGGTAAGGGCACGCAGGCCAAGCGCATCATGGAGCGGTACCAGATTCCGCAAGTCTCCACAGGAGACATTTTGCGGTACAACGTGGCTCAGGGCACCGAACTCGGCGTGGCTGCCAAGGCAGTCATGGCGCGAGGAGAGCTGGTATCGGACGACCTGGTCTGCGAAATGGTCCGGCTCAGGTTGAAAGAGCCGGATTGCAAGCGGGGATACGTACTTGACGGGTTCCCGCGAACCGCCGCGCAGGCCAGATGGCTCGATGCGCTGCTCGACGACAAGCTCTTTGACAACTCGCGCCCGACTCGCGCCTGGCCAATTGTGATCCGCCTGGACGTGGACTATAATCAACTGTTGCTCCGTATCACTGGACGCCGTTCTTGTCCCACCTGTGGGCGGATCTATAACGTCCACTTCCAGCCTCCCCGTGTCGATGAGATTTGTGACGTGAACGGGACGAAGCTGGTGACCCGCAATGACGATCGGTTGGAAGTAATTCAACCCCGTTTGGCGGCCTACCAGGAGCAGACTACGCCGGTTGCGGAATATTACCAGCGCACGGGAAGGTTGATCTCGATCAACGGCGACCAGGCGATGGACGAGGTCACGAAGCAGATTTTCAGAATTCTTGAAGACCATCACGCGTAGCGTTTCTTGTTAGAGCATGGCGATTGTGTGCAAGTCGGCGGCGGAGATTGAGCGGATGCGGCAGAGCGGCCGCATCGTACGCCAGGTGCTTGATCATGTGCGCACGCTGGTTGCTCCGGGCGTGACCACCATGGATTTGGAGCGGGCTGCCGAGAAAAAGATTACGGAACTCGGGGCCAAGCCCGCGTTCAAGGGGTATTACGATTATCCGTGTGTGCTGTGCACCTCGGTGAACGAAGAGATTGTGCACGGCATTCCGTCGGAGAGGCGGGCGCTGAAGGAAGGCGATATCGTTTCGATTGACTGCGGTGTAGTGCTCGACGGCTACTACGGCGACGCGGCGATTACGGTTCCGGTCAGCGATTCGGTGAAGCCGGAGTTACGCAAGCTGTTGACGGTGACCGAGGAATCGCTCTACCGCGGTATCGACCAGGCGCTCATCGGCAACTCGGTGGGCGATGTGGGCGCGGCAGTACAAGAGCATGTGGAAGCGGCCGGGTTCAGCGTGGTCCGCGAGTTTGTGGGGCATGGCATTGGGACACGGCTGCACGAAGAGCCGCAGGTGCCGAACTTTGGAGCGCGTGGTCACGGCGCAAAGTTGCGAGAAGGCATGGTGCTTGCGATCGAGCCGATGGTGAATTTCGGAAAGCCGGAAACACGAGTGCTCGGTGATAAATGGACGGCGGTCACCGTGGACGGAAGCTTCAGCGCGCATTTCGAGCACTGCGTTGCCGTCACGAAAGATGGGCCGGTGATTTTGACGAAGTGAGAGGCAGTTCTCAGTTCTCGGTTCTCAGTTCTCAGTGGGGAACCGGGTGCTTTTAGCTGGGAACTGAGATCTAAGAACTGAGAACTGATCTTAATGAGCAAAGAAGACGCGATTGAAGTGATGGCCGTGGTTCTGGAACCGCTGCCGAATGCTATGTTCAAAGTGGAACTCGAGAACAAGCACCAGGTACTGGCGCATGTCTCCGGTAAGATGCGCAAGAATTTTATTCGCATCCTGCCCGGCGACAAAGTCGCGGTAGAGCTTTCGCCCTACGACCTGAATCGCGGAAGAATCGTTTATCGCTATAAATAGGTCTTAAAAGATTTTGCTGCCAGCTAAGAGCTGACAGCTGAGAGCTGGGTTTATGAAAGTACGAGCATCAGTAAAGAAAATCTGTGACAAGTGCAAGGTCATCCACCGCAAAGGTGTGGTGCGGGTGATCTGCGTCAATACGAAACATAAACAGCGGCAGGGGTAAGGGAAGAAATTATGGCACGCATCGCAGGCGTCGATTTACCGCGCCAGAAGCACATCAACATTGCGCTGACCTACATCTACGGCATCGGGCATCCTCGCGCCGGAAGCATTCTCGACGAGGCCAAAGTGGATCCGATGAAGAAAGTTCAGGACCTCAGCGAAGAAGAAGTCAACCGCATCCGTACCGTGATTGAAGAGCAGGGGATGGTCGAGGGCGATCTGCGCAAGGAAGTTTCGATGAACATCAAGCGGCTCATCGAAATCGGCTCTTATCGCGGATTCCGTCACCGCCGCAATCTGCCAGTCCGCGGACAACGCACTCATACGAACGCGCGCACCCGCAAGGGCCCGCGCAAGGGCACGGTCGCGCAAAAGAAGAAGGCGGCGACAAAAACTTAAGAGCAGTTCTCAGTTCTCAGTTCTCGGTCTTCAGTAAGAACCGGGTATTGTGAGAACTGGGAACTGAGAACTGAGAACTGATTCATGGCAAAACCAGCAGCAGCGGGCGGCACAGCCGCACCAGAGAAAAAAGGCAAGAAGAAGACATTCAAGAAGAAGGAGCGCAAGCACGTTCCGCATGGATTGTGTTACGTGCAGGCTTCCTTTAACAATACGATCGTGACGATCACCGATATGAACGGCAACGTTCTGTCGTGGAAGAGTTCGGGATCGCTGGGCTTTCGTGGATCGCGCAAAGGCACGCCATTCGCCGCGCAGCAGGCGGCGTCGAATGCAGCAAGTATGGCGCGCGATCATGGTGTCCGCAGCGTCGACGTTCGTGTTAGTGGCCCCGGTTCCGGCCGCGAGTCGGCAGTACGCGCCCTAGCCTCGTCTGGCATCGAGGTACGATCGATTCGCGATGTGACGCCGATTCCGCACAACGGATGCCGTCCGCCGAAGCGCCGTAGAGTCTAGAAAGAAGTTCTCAGTTCCCAGTTCTCAGTTCTCAGCAAAAGCGAGAACCGACGGGCCGGGTCTGCTGAGAACTGGTTTTACGTCCGGGACGAAGGGTGAAGCCAAACCCGTAAACCGGTCATCTAAAAGGAGAACAACTTGGCCCGTTATACCGATGCTGTTTGCCGTCTATGCCGCCGCGAGGGCATGAAGCTTTTCCTCAAAGGCGCAAAGTGTTTTAGCGATAAGTGTCCCATCGAGAAGCGCAACTTCGCTCCTGGACAGCATGGGAAAGACCGTAAAGCCAAAATTGTTGGCTACGGCCTTCAGTTGCGCGAGAAGCAGAAAGCCAAGCGCATTTACTTCACGCTGGAAGGCCAGTTCCGCAACTACTTCGAGAAGGCCGCGCGTACGCGTGGTGTGACCGGCGAGTTGTTGTTGCAACAGTTGGAGCGGCGTTTGGATAACGTTGTCTTCCGCCTCGGATTTGCGCAGTCACGGCGTCAGGCGCGGCAGTTGGTGCGCCACGGACACGTTGCCGTTAACAACCGCAAGGTCAACATTCCTTCTTACGAAGTGAGTGCGGGCGAGGAAATCGCCATCCGCGAGAACAGCAAGAAACTGGTCATTCTGGAAATGGCCAAGGAATTCGCCAGCCACGGCACGCTGCCGAACTGGCTGGAAGTGAATCGCGATGCGTATACGGCACGAGTGCTTTCATTGCCCAAGCGCGAAGATATTCAGTTGCCGGTGAATGAGCAGCTGATCGTTGAGTTGTACAGCAAGTAGTCCGATATAAAGTGGGCAATTGGGAAATTTAGTAATTGAGTAATTGAAGGGCGGGAATGACTGAGAATTGGGTTTCAAGTTACCCAATTACCAAATTTCCCAATTACTCAATGTTCCCGGTCCGTGTTTCGAGCCAGATCAGCCTGTGCCGGCGTTGAGCTGAGTTGGACCACTCAGGGAGCCGGGACTGAGCCAAACGGCCGAAGGAGAAACAAATGCTTTGGAAAGGTTTTCAGAAACCGAAACGCCTCGCAGTTGACACTTCCACCCTCACCGACAAGTACGGAATTTTCTGGGCGCAGCCTTTTGAGCGCGGTTTCGGCACCACCGTGGGCAACGCTCTGCGCCGAGTACTGCTGAGCTCCATCGAAGGCGCAGCCGTTACCGCGGTGAAGATGGAAGGCGTGCTCCACGAATTCCAGTCCATCCCCGGAGTGGTGGAAGATGCGACTGACATCATCCTCAACCTTAAGCAAATTCCATTCAAGCTGAGCGGCGATGCGCCAAAGGCGATTTACCTTCGCGCAGACCAGCCCGGCGTAGTGACCAGCGGCATGATCGAAGCCGACGGCGACGTCGAGGTTCTCGACAAAGACGTTTACATCGCAACCGTCAGCGAAGGCGGCAAGCTCGATATGGAAATGCGGCTGAAGCGCGGCCGCGGCTATACTTCCG
The DNA here is from genome assembly GCA_030838305.1 of Acidobacteriaceae bacterium. Lineage (GTDB taxonomy): Bacteria > Acidobacteriota > Terriglobia > Terriglobales > Acidobacteriaceae > Sulfotelmatobacter. The sequence continues at coordinate 7,672 of JAUTWY010000282.1, read as the reverse complement.
CCGACAAGAATTTCGATGAGGATCTCGGCCTTGGATTCATTCCCATCGATTCCGTTCATTCCCCGGTACGCAAGTGCAATTACACCGTGGAAGCCGCGCGTCTGGGTCAAATTACCGATTACGACAAACTCACGCTCGAAGTCTGGACCAACGGTTCGATCACGCCTGCGGATGCGATTGGCCTGTCAGCGAAGCTAATGAAGGATCACATGAACATCTTCATCAACTTCGAAGAGGAAATCGAAACTGGCACGTCCTCGTCGGATGATCGCAAGCCTGAAATTCACAATGAGAACCTGAACCGGTCCGTCGAAGAGCTGGAGCTTTCGGTGCGCAGCTACAACTGCCTGAAGAATGCGAACATTCAGACCATTGGCGAGCTGGTGCAGAAGACTGAGTCCGAAATGCTCAAGACTAAGAACTTCGGGCGGAAGTCGCTGAACGAGATTAAGGAAATACTTTCCACGATGGGTCTGAGCCTGGGCATGAAGATCGACGAGCACGGCAATGCCGTGCCCGGCCCGACGTCAAACATGGTGCTGCCGGCTTCGGCTTACGGACCGGACGATCAGCTTTGAGAACAATAGTCAGTGGCTAGCGGGCAGTGGTCACAAAAACAAACCGCTAGCCGCTGACTTTCGAACGTCGAAATTGAATACGGGCCACTGGCCACTGGCCACTGACCACTGAGGTCGACAATGCGTCACAAAGTAGCAGGCTACAAACTCGGACGGAACACGTCGCACCGGCGCTCGCTGCTGCGGAACCTGGTAACGTCGGTGATCGTGGAAGAGCGCGTTGAAACCACCGTTCCCAAGGCCAAAGCTGCAAAGCCGATCGTCGAGAAGATGGTCACGCTGGGCAAGCGTGGCGATCTGGCGGCGCGCCGCCTGGCCACTTCATACCTCATGACCAATGAAGCCGTCGTGAAACTTTTTGATACCGTCGGGCCGCGTTTCGGTGACCGAAACGGCGGATACACGCGCATCATTCGCACCGGCTGGAATAAGGGCGACGGGGCTGACAAGGCTTTCCTTGAACTGCTCGGCAGCGAAAAGGTGCTGGACGAAAAGCGCGAGAAGCGCGCCGAAGCCCGCGCCAAGAAGGTTGCCGAAACCAAGAAAGCGATGGAGGAGGCCGAAGCGCAGGCGCAACAAGATGGCGGCGCAGAACCGGTCAAGGACGAAGACAAAAAAGAGTAAGGCGCTGGGTTTCGAGCGAGGGCACGGCGAAGCGCTGTGCCCTTTTCGTTCTGCACGCCAGAATTCCGTTCTGGATTTGGCTTCCGAAGGGGCGCGGCTTCAGCCGCGCCGCCAACCTTCAGGAAAATCAACAGCGGCCTTAGCCGCGCCCCACTCGTACATGTCCTCCTGCGCATCCCACTAGTAATCTTGCCGTCCATTGCCATCCTTATAGACTTTCTCTTAGATGGGCTTCACGCGCACACAAATCGCGATCGCCGTTGGCGGGGGCGCGCTGCTGGTGCTTCTATTTCTCGGCTACGTCTGGTGGCTAAGCAATCAGGGACCGGTGCTGGCACGTTCCCAAGACCACGATTCGCTCACCGGCTTGCCGGTCAGCATTCGGATGAATCCGCTGCGCGACCGCACCATCGAGCACAGCGCCAACCTCTTTCTTCGCCAGTTGCGCGATGGCCATTGTGACGACCTGCTCTCCAAGTGGGAGCACGATTATCGTAAGAAGTATGCACACTTTATCTGTGACTCGGAGAAGCAGCACGCACTTCTGTCCTGGGAACTGGCGGAGTGGGAGAGCGCGCCGCCCCTGACGATCCTTCACTACCGCGGCAAGCGCCAGTACGGCGGCGGACAGCCTGGAACTTACCAGGAGCTGTTTACCGTCACCACTGAAAAAAAGGGTGCTGAGTGGGTGGTGACTAAGTACGACGCGATGTACTGAGCGCAGTTCTCCTTTCTGCGTTCTCAGCTCGCAGTCCTCGGTCCCAACTTTCTCCTCGTGATAAAAAGTAATCATGCCCGACTCTCCTTCCGAGCATGAGCCCTCCGCTGCCCGGAACATCTACGCCTTCGGCATCACGTCTTTCCTGAACGACACTGCATCCGAAATGGCGTACTGGGTTCTGCCGGCGTTTCTGGCGTCGCTGGGAGCTGGACCGGCACAGGTGGGATTGATTGAGGGCGTGGCCGAAAGCGTGGCATCCTTTGCCAAGCTTTTCTCCGGATACCTTACTGACCGCATCGACCGCCGCAAGCCGGTCGTGGTGGCAGGATATTTCGCGGCCAACGCCGTCAAGCCCCTTCTGGCGCTCGCTACGGCCTGGTGGCACATTCTTCTGATTCGTTTTACCGACCGCCTGGCCAAAGGCGTACGCGGCGCGCCGCGCGATGTGATGGTGGCGGAGTCGGTACCAAAACATAAGCTGGGCGCCGCTTATGGACTGATCCAATCCATGGATTCTGCCGGAGCCATTGCCGGACCTCTGGCCGCGCTGGTCTTGCTCTCGCGCTCCGGAATCCGCAGTGTATTCTGGGCGGCCGCAATTCCGGGAGCACTGTGCGTGCTGGTTGCGATGCTTGGGATCCGCGAGTCCAAGCGCGCGAGCGGAAGAGATTCCGCTGCTAGTTCCGTGTCGAACCCAGGCGCAGGCAAGGCTCCGTCCGGCAATACGACGATCGACCGTAACAGCATCAAGCTTCCCGCGAACTTCTACTTTGTCCTAGTTGCGGTGTCGCTATTTTCGATCGGAAACTCGAGCGATATGTTTCTCGTCTTGCGGGCGCAGAATGTTGGGATTCCCGTAGCTCTCGCGCCGCTGCTCGGCTTGGTGTTCAACATTACCTATACCCTGGCGTCGTGGCCGGCAGGATGGTTTAGCGATCATGGGTCGCGGCGTCTGGTCGCCTCGGCGGGCTACGCGATTTTTGCCGCGGTCTATTTTGTTTTCGGGCGCGCGACGTCAACTCTGGTGATCTGGATTGCAATGGCGGTGTATGGATTCTATTACGCTCTCACACAACCTGTGTTGAAGGCTTTAGTGGTGGATACAGTTGACGAGAGTGTGCGCGGACGCGCGCTCGGCATTTATTTTTTTGTGACCAGCGTGGCAACTTTGGCCGCCAGTTTGATCACCGGAGAGCTGTGGAAACACTACGGCGCTGGGATTCCATTTTACTTTTCAGCAATCTTGGCGCTGGCCGCTGCGGGACTGCTGCAGGGAGCGGGACGCGTGCGAACCGGTCTCGCAGATCGCGTCTAAGGGAGAGTCGAACTCCTGTGCTTTCCTCGACTCTTCCACCACAAGAAAATCAGAATCTGGGCCGCCAAGCCTGCACTGGCATCGAGAACCACGTCCTGCCATCGTCCGGTGCGTGAGGGGAGAAAGCTCTGGTGCCATTCGTCCAGACTGGCCACCAGCACGGTTCCTAGAAGGGCTATGGTCGCCCAGCGCAGCGTCCACTTCGAGTTGTCCATCGCGGGTAGAGTCGCGCGCCACGCGCGGAAAAATAAGATGCTCAATATGGCATAGCCGATCACATGGCCCGTCTTGCGAATATAAAAATGCCAATAGTGAAAGCGTTCCCAGTCGAGGCCGAATAGAAAATGCAGCAGGGGGTAGAGAATTCGGCTCGTGTAGTGGGCGGAGAGCAGCGCGCTGGATTCAATGGCAATGACAATGAGCCAGAGAATCGCGGCGATCCACGCCTTCAGAAGATTGTTCCGGTCGCGGTTCAATGACGCGGGTTACTCGACGCCATAGTTGGGAGCCTCTCGCGTGATCATGACGTCGTGGACGTGGCTCTCGCGAAGCCCAGCGCCGCTAATGCGAACGAAGCGGGTTTTCTGCAGAAGTTCGGCAATGGTGGCGCAACCGCAGTAGCCCATGCCTGATTTCAATCCGCCGACCATCTGGTGCACGATCATTGCCACCGATCCGCGGTAGGGAACACGTCCTTCAATCCCTTCGGGAACAAGCTTGCCGAGACGGTTGGATTCGCCATCCATCGCAGAAACCGCGGCCGAGGAATCACCCTCGGTATTCTGAAAATAACGTTCGCTGGAACCTTGTGCCATGGCGCCAATCGAGCCCATGCCGCGATACGACTTGAAGGAGCGGCCTTGATACAGAATCAGTTCGCCTGGGCTTTCGTCGGTTCCTGCAAATAGGGATCCAATCATCACCGCGCTCGCGCCCGCCGCCAGGGCCTTGGTAATGTCGCCTGAATACTTGATGCCGCCGTCAGCAATGATCGGAATGCCCGCATCCTTCGTAGCCCGGTGGGCTTCAGCGATGGCGGTGATTTGTGGCACGCCGGCCCCGGTAACCACGCGGGTTGTGCAGATGGAACCCGGTCCGATGCCGACCTTGATGCCATCGGCTCCGGCGCGTGCAAGTTCGCAAGCGCCGTCGAAAGTGGCGACGTTACCGGCCAGCAGCTGCATCTCGGGCAGCTTCGATTTCACCAGCCTCACGGCCTCCAGCACTTTCGTCTGATGGCCGTGGGCGCTGTCGATCGCAACCACGTCCACTTTCGCTGCGGCTAATTCCTGTGCTCGCTCTAAAAAATCACCGGTCGCACCGATGGCCGCGCCAACCCGCAGACGACCATGAGAATCCTTGGCGGCGTTGGGATACTTCAGTTTCTTTTGAATGTCTTTTACGGTGATGAGTCCCTTGAGGTTGTACTTGTCGTCGACGACCAGGAGTTTTTCCACGCGGTGCTCGTGAAGAATCTCTTCGGCATCCTCGAGCGTGGTGCCAACGGGAACAGTGATGAGATTTTTCTTGGTCATCACGCGATCGATGGGGATGTCGAAGCGGGTCTCGAAGCGCAAGTCGCGGTTGGTAAGAATACCAACGAGCTTGCCATGCTGCGTGATGGGTACGCCGGAAATCTTGTACTTGCGCATGACCTCGAGCGCATCGCTGACTTTGTCCGTAGGCGACATGGTCACGGGATCGACGATCATGCCGCTTTCCGAGCGCTTCACCTTGTCGACCTCATTGGCTTGCTGCTCGATGCTTAAATTGCGATGGATAATCCCTAGACCGCCCTGCTGAGCAAGCGCAATCGCCATATGCGATTCAGTAACGGTGTCCATAGCGGCGCTGACGATCGGAATGTTCAGGCTAATGTTGCGGGTGAGTTGGGTCTGGGTAGTAGCGTTCGATGGAATCACATCGGAGCGCGCGGGTAGGAGAAGAACGTCGTCGAAGGTGAGAGCTTCGGGTACTGGAAAATGAATCATAGGTGTCTCGGGATTCTCCCTGCCGGGTGAATCTTCATTCTAGAGAGGCGTGGAGATTCAGGCAAATGTTGGGATCGAGAACTTGCTATCATCGTTGGTCTCGAAGGAGCAACGATGCCCCGGTTGATTCTTTCCTTCTGTCTCCTGCTGCCTCTGACGGCCCTAGTGGCCGCACAGCAGTATGATCTTGTGCTCGAAAGCGGCCGCGTCATCGATCCCGAAACTGGGCTGGACGGGGTGCGAAACGTCGGCATCCGGGACAGCAAAATAGCTCGTATTTCGACCGAAGCGTTGAGCGGGCGGCACGTCGTGCATGCCCGCGGACTTGTGGTTGCGCCCGGCTTCATTGACCTTCACCAGCATGGTCAGGAGATGGAAAGTCAGCGCGTCAAGGCGCTCGATGGTGTAACCACGGCGCTGGAATTGGAGATCGGCGCGCCCGACGTCGGCCAGTTCTTGAAATCCAAGGAAGGCCACTCGCTGATTCATTACGGCACCTCGGCCAGCCATGTGGCGGCGCGGGCTAAGGTGTTCGGCGCACCGTTGCCAGCCGAAGTCATCGGACTCCACGCGGGCATTCCTGAGATACTGCCTAAGAGCGGACCAGCGACCGATCAGGCTGCAACACCAGAACAAATCGAAGCCATGCGGCAGCGGCTTCGCGCCGAGCTTGACGCTGGTGGCTTGGCGATAGGGATGGGCATCCAGTACACACCCGGAGCGACCCGGCTTGAAGTGATAGACATGTTTCGTCTTGCCGCCGAGCGGAAGTTGCCCGTTTATACGCATGCCCGCAGCGCCGGCCGCGTAGAACCCGGTTCGGCAATCGAAGCTGTCAGCGAGGTAATCGGAGCGGCCGCCGTCACCGGCGCTTCGCTGCACATCGTGCATATCAACAGCACCTGCCTGCGCGATTCCCTGGAGTGTCTTGCCATGGTGGAAGGAGCGCGGGCGCGCGGTCTGGATGTAACCACCGAGGCGTATCCCTACATCGCTGGCATGACCGCCGTGAACTCAGCCTTATTCAATCCGGGCTGGCGCGAAAAACTTGGAATCGATTATGGAGACCTCGTGCTGCCGGATACGGGCGAGCACCTCACCAAACAGCGCTTCGACGAACTGCACAATTCGAGCGTGACGCACTGGGTGCTGATCTTCGCCAACACCCAGGAAGTGGTGGACAACGTGATTCCGAATCCTCTCGTGATGATTGCCAGCGATGGCGCCGTAGGACATCCGCGCAACGCAGGAACTTACTCGCGGGTCCTGGCACAATATGTGCGCGAGAAGGGAACGCTCACTCTGATGAATGCGATCCGCAAGATGACGCTTATGCCCGCACAGATGCTCGAGCGATCGACGTCTGCGGCGCGACAAAAAGGCAGATTGCAGGAAGGCGCCGACGCCGACATTGTGGTGTTCGATCCGCAAACAATCGGCGACCGCTCTACCTTCGAGAAGCCAATGGAGCCGAGTGTGGGGGTGTGCTATCTGCTGGTGGCAGGAACTGTGGTGGTCGACGAAGGAAAGATCGTGCCGGATGTGTTTCCGGGACGGGCGGTGTTGGGGCCGGGAAGGGCCGGGGCAAGCGGGGTCCATTGAAGAATGCAACGCCTCGCCAGGCTATGGAAATGAATCTCGTCCCAACGGGAGGTAAATCCACATTTACCCATCTATTTGAATATCCTCCAAGTTAGACAGATGAGAGTTACTAGAAACGGTAATGCCAGCAAGAGCGGGATGAGTCGATCACTCTCGAGCAGGGACGTTTTTCCTCGAAGCTCATCCTCGCGCCGGTAGATCGGAAACAGGCGGCCCCGTTCCTCCATCTCGCGCAGGATTGTGAACTTTATTCCAAAAAGCTTCCGGTAGGAAGCGACGGACCGCGACCAAATTAAGCAGACAAGAACAGCAAATCCCGACACCGACATGCCGAGATACGCTTTTGATCCCTCGAACACATCACCGGCTTTCGTAAGCGCGAGCACTCCAAGTAGAGCGGTGACTACGGAGAGATGAAAACCGTTCGACGTCGTATATCTGGTACCCACGTTCCCAAGGTCCTCGAGATAGGCCTTGTACTGGTCAAGCCAGGGCGGTTGCGTATGTGGCGGCTGCGGTTGGATGGCACTCATCGAGCTTTCTCCTGGTTGCATTAGCAACAAGCTGCGAGTTTGACAACGGCCAGACGGGTTTGGTCACTCCAAATTCACCATATTGTGCGCTTCAGGTCTGAGTCGAAGCAAAAAACTTTGCTTGCCTCACTGCTGTGCAAAAGGGTTATCCATGCATCGAAGGTCCCTGTCAGGTGCTGGTTTTTCGGTGACGTAAATTCGATTGTGTAAAAGCGAGAGGGTGTAAGTTGGCTTTGGCCTCACGAGCTAAAGCCTTTCCGAAAAGGAGACCTACACCCAATGGCGAAGATAATCCCGATCACGGAGCA
>JAUTWY010000070.1 GCA_030838305.1 Acidobacteriaceae bacterium | reverse complement strand
TCACCAGCAGGTTGGCAATGTTGTTCTTCTTGTCGAAGTACGTATTCTCATTCCAGGTGACGCTTGCATCCCAATTTACGGCACCCAGCAACGTCCGCGCGTCGCTCTCGGAAAGCGGGCCGGCAGCGATGGCAATGATCGGACCCGTACGCTTGTTAAAGAAGGGGCCGACGTTTTCGACTGCGGCGACTCCAGCCGCTGGTTGAGCGGCGTGCTGAGCAGCATCGATGCGCCGCAAATGTTCCGCAGCCAAAGCCGGCGTCGGATATTCAATCAGCATGAGGGTGGCAGCACCGCTCGGGGTGGAGTACTCGCCGAGCACCACTTCAGGGCTTGCGCTGAAATCAACCAGATCGGCGGGAAGCGGAGACTCAATCGCGCGTAAAGCCAGCGGCCCTTCCGCGTATTTCTCAGTGTTCGCTTCATAACCGTGATGCGGCATGAAAGCGAGAATTGGAGGCAGGTTCCCCGCGTTTCCCGTGGGGCGAGGCAACGCGCCGGCTAATTCGCGAAGGCCTGCAGCCGACATTACCGACAACTGGCTGAACCCCGCGTCCACCAGAATGTGTCCCCGATAAAACAGCACTCGTTGATTGAGGGATGCGCCTTGATCGCCGATTTGTTCGCGCGCCATTTCCGGTTGCAGATAAAAGCTGTATGCGCCAAAAGCACCGCTGGCGTCATTAAATCGCGCGGCGCGGATTTTCAGAGTCCGGCCGTCGTCACTTTTGTAAGTCGCAGCCTCGAAATCGGTGAAGCCATATTCCTTGAGCAAAGCGGCATGGGTTGAGTCGGCGGAGTTCACATCTTTGCTGGCCTGAGGCGCACCTTGAATCTGCCATCCGGCAAACTGCTTTGGAAGGATAGGCGGGGCGGCCGCCGTCGCCGGCGGCTCGTTCGCATAGGACAGCCCAGCCAGAGAGACAACGAAAAGAAATACAGCTACGAAGCGTAAAAATCGCATGGGTGAACCACTTGGACAGAATCCCTTCTGTTATTAGACCACACGGGATGAGAAAAGGTTTCCGGAGCCTGGCGGCGGTTGGAATCAAAAACTGCCCGGACTTACTGTCCTGCGGCTTTGTCGATTTTGCTGGCGACTTTAACCCCGCTCAGCCCATTCACATACTTGGCGATGCCACGATAAAGAGATTCGGCGATACGTTGGCGGTATTCGCCGGTGGCGAGGCGGTGCTCATCGGTCGGATTGCTGACAAAAGAAATCTCGGCCAGGATTGAGGGCATGTTGGCGCCGATCAGCACAATAAACGGAGCCTTTTTGACGCCCCGATTGCGAATCGCCGGGCTCTTCACGGCCAGACCGTTGTGCAATGACTGCTGCACGTCCCAGGCAAATTCGCGCGATTCCTCGATCTTTTCCTTCAGCGCGATCTTCTTCACCAGGTCTTGCAGTTCGTAGATGGATTGTTCAGATACCGCGTTCTCGCGCGCGGCCACCTCCAGGGCCTCCGGAGAAGACGTGAAATTCAAGTAGTAGGTCTCGACTCCGCGCGCCGCAGAATCGCGGCTTGAGTTCGCATGGATCGAAACGAAGAGATCGGCGCGCGCCTGGTTCGCCACGGCGGTGCGGGTTTCCAGCGGGATGAAGGAGTCGTCCTTGCGCGTATAGACCACCTCCGCTCCCAACCGCGATTCCAGTAGTTTGCCAAGACGCCGGCTCACTTCGAGAACCAAATCCTTTTCTTCGAGGCCGTGGGGACCGATTGTGCCGGTATCGTGGCCGCCGTGGCCAGGATCAATGACGATCTTGCCGATCTTCAATCCCAGGGCTCGAATCAGAGAGCGGTCGCCGCTCGAGGTTGGCGTCGCCTCGCGGCTACTAAAATCGGATGATCCCTTTGCCGACTTGCCGGCAGCACGTGAATTGGACCCAGAGGGCGAGTCGATGATGTGGTTTCGGCGGCTCTTGAGCACCCTAGCCTCGTTCTGCGGGATGACGCTCGAATCGCCATCGTCGGCGTCCACGACTTTTTTAACCACAGCGGTTTGCGGCCTATTGCGCACCGTTGAAGGTGGTAAGGCAGATTCACTCGCCGCATCGCTGTCACTTCCGGGGAACGCTTCACTGTTCACTGTCTGAGGGGATCCGGTCTGGGTTGCGAATGCCGTATGCGCGGAGTCTATGGACGCAGCCTCGGGTAAAACAGTGTGGCGATGAACGTTGGGAATCAGTGGCGGGAGCGCACTCTGCGCCTCCGAAGACGCCGTTTCAGTGGCATCTTTAAGCGGCTGCGTCCGGCCATTCTTCCCGTGAATATCAACGATCAGGCGATAGGGATTGGGCAACAGGAAGGCGTCGTACTCCGAAAGGTTATCGACCTCGAGCACGATGCGGGTGCGTCCCGGCGCAAACTGAGCCACGCGAACCTTTTTCAGGAAACCGTCATCCACCTCGAAACTCTTGCCGACCAGGGTCGAGGCGAGCCTGGTATCGTGCAAATCAAAAAAAATGCGAGCAGGATGGGCGATCCGCTGCGCGGAAAATTTCACATCGCCTTCCACGTCAATCGCGATGCGAGTGTAGTCAGGAGTGGACCAGTGCCGGACACCGGTCACGCGCGGGAGATGTCCAGGTTGAGCATCATTCTTATGCTTATGCGACGCAGACTCGTCCGTTGCGATGTCCGTTACATCTTCTTTGTCGTTTTTGTCCTTGTTTCTGGTGTTGTTCTCCGCGAGTTTCTTCTCGCGAGCCGCCGGCGCTTCGGAGCGTTTTCCGCCGTCCGCATCGCGGTTCAGGTCGGCGATGGCCTGGCGCGCGTCATCGGCCAGGCGATTGTTGGGATAACGCCGCAAAAATTCCCGGAAGACCACGCGTGCCGAGTTGGGATCGTTCAAGTCGTCTTTGTAAATCTCGCCGATGGTGAACAGCCCGTCGAAGCGATACTTGCTGCCGGGATATTCGCGACGCAGGAACTTGTATTGCGCGACGGCTTGGTGAAGGATCTTGTCGTCGTCGAAGTGCCGTCCCATTTCTACCAGCGTTTCCGCCACGGCAACCACGCTAGGATCGGCTTTGCTTGAATTTGGCGCGCCCAGGTAAATGCTGCGGTAGGCATTCAATACGCGCTGGTAATCGCGGCGTCCCCGGTCGGCGGGAGGCTTTCCATTCAGCGCTTCGCGCATCCGCTCCGCTCCGGCGAAATGTTCGCGCGCCCAGGCGTCGGAATGATGGGCGCGTGCCTGTGCCGGCGGAGCTGTAAGCCCAGCGAATACCGCTAGCACGAGTACCGCTCCCCACAAACCACGCTGGCGCATTGAGCTCTTCAAGATAACCAGCCCGTGCCTTCGTTCCTTCTCGTTCGAAGCAGTTGGTTGAACCAATGCCCTGGGTGCCAGAGAGAATAAATAAACAGATGCCTAAAACTTAATCAGTGTTGCTGATGTAAAGCACGCCGCGCGCATCCCGTTGAACCTTCACGGGATCGTGCGAGGCGCCGGAGTTAAAAACCGATCCGGCGTAGTAAAGGTTGGTGATCCGCCGCACATAATTCTGGGTCTCCGAGTAGTGCGGTACGCCGGCACTTCGCGCCACGGCTCCCGCCCCAGCGTTGTATGCGGCCAGGGTCAGTGTGACATCGCCTCCATAGCTTTCCAGAAGTTGCTTCAGATGGCGCACGCCGGCGTCCACATTCTGTTCCGGATCAAAAGGATTCTTTACGTGCAGTTGCCGGGCGGTCGACGGCATCAACTGCATCAGGCCCATCGCGCCCTTGCGCGAGACTGCATTGGGATTGAAGTTCGATTCCACTTTGACCACTGCGCGCACCAGATTCGGGTCGACGTTATGCCGCACCGCAGCCTGTTCAATGGCGCTGTCGATGTCTTTGGGGTTGGCCGCCGGGCCGCGGAAGTTGGCCGCGATAATCCGGGCGGTTGCCGATTGGTTGGACTCCTGTCCCAGGAACTCGCTGACTTCAGCCGCCGCCGACCGCGCGGCTCGCATACTGGCTGCATTCGCAGAGGGCACCGCCTTCCAGCGATTCCCTTTGGAGCTCCAGTACATCAGTTTTCGCCGGGGCGAGGATGCCTCAGCGTGCCGCGCTTTCGCCGGAATCGATTCATTGACGTAAATCTTGCGGCCGTGCTCGTCCGTTGCGGTGATCTTTTCAGACGCGCCGTCGCCACTTTCAACGGCACGAAGTTGGAGCGTGAGAGAAAGAGAGGTCGCGGCTACAGTGCTAGCCATCAGGGCGATTTGCAGGTGTTTTCGCATTACCGGGATTTATCCTCATGGGCGAAGACAGTCCTCACCCCCGCATCTTGCTACCCGGAACCTGACGGAGAATTCTTAAACCAGAGTGAGTCGATTATAGGCGTGGAGAGACCGCGGAGCAACTTATCTGACGGGCCTAGAACCACTAGAGTAATCTTAGTAACGTTAAGAAAACACGGTACTTAGTAGTGAGTTACCCTAGGACAGCCTCAGGCGGTCTTCTCCAGAGCCAACCCGAGCGCATCCAGCGATAAGGATCGCAGAAGATTGCGGCGCATGCCACGTTCCACCTCAGCCAATCGGTCAGAGGCCCCAGCGAGCCAGTTAAAGTCAGCCGCTTCCGCCAGCTTCGTGAGCTGGCTCTGAATGTCGGTATTGTGGACGAGTTGGGGCACTCCCGACTCCAGAAACATCAAGTCGCGCAGTAGTGAGTAGAGTGTGCGAAGAAGCCGCTCCGTCTTCTCCCGCCCCTCAGCCCCAGCGCGATAGGTTTCGGTGATCTTGAAGAGCTGCGTGTGCTCCCCTCCAACCAGGGCCGAGTTGAGGAGTGCCAACGCGTCGCCGCGGGCAGCAACATAGGCATCGAGGTCAAAAGTGCGAGCCCGGCCGAGCGCACCCTCGCAAAGTCTGGCAACCAGGGCTCGCTGTGGCGGCTTCCATTCCGGACGATGCTTCCCCAGGTAGCGGTCTACTTCCTCCACCGGCAACGCGCCGAGCGAAAAGACCATTGAGCGCGACCGGATTGTCGGAAGCAGTTCGCCCGGATTTTCCGAGAGCAGAAAAATCGTGGCGAAGTCGGGCGGCTCCTCCAAAACTTTAAGCAGCGAATTCGCCGCCTCTTTCATAAAAGCCGAGTCAGTAAAGATATAAACGCGCTCCCGAGCCTCCGACGGACGGTAGTAAATGGTCTCGATGACCCGGCGTACCTGGTCGACCTTGATCATCATCTGCGGAGGATCGGGTGGGATCACCAATACATCCGGATGAGTCTGCACGAAGAGGCGAGTCTCTTTCTTGTCGGTCTCGCGCATGCCCTCGCGCGCTTCCGCCGCTTCGGCAAAACGCGCATCGAGATCGGCCGCCTGAGCGATGCGGCGGCAGTTCGCGCATTGTCCGCAGAAGTCAGGCAGACCGTCCGTCACCGTGGGGGCCAGGCAGTTCAGCGCCTGCGCCAGCATCGTTGCCAACGTGTACTTCCCCGACCCTCGCGCGCCTGAAAGGATCACGGCGTGGGGAAAGTGATTCCGCGCCAGCATATCGCGCAGGCGATGAACGGTTTCCGGGTTGCCGTGAAAATCGGAGAATCCCATAGGTCGACCCAATTCAAAATCTACCACGGAGCTACCGAGGCACGGAGAACGCTAATAGACCAGGATCTTGAAAATGATCTTCTCCTTGTCTCGGTGTGTCGTTGACGAAATTAGGCGCTTCGCGCCACCTTCAGTTTTTGCCCGACCACGTCCAGTATCCGCCGATGGGTTTGCGCGGGCGTACCGCTTGCATCCACGGCCACAACGCGTTGCGGCTCTCTTGCGGCGATCGCCAGGTAGCCTTCGTGGACGCGGGCGAAAAACGCCCGATTCTGCTGCTCGAAGCGATTTTCATCGGCGTGCTTGCTCGCACCTTTGCGGGAATTATTATTCGCACGATCCGAAGCGCGCTGGTTGCGCCGCTTGGCTCGCCCCACGCTCATCGCCGGATCGGAGTCCAAGAGGATCGTCAAATCAGGCTGCAAGTCTCCACAAAGAATACGATGGAGGTTGAGCACATCTTCGCTCCCCAACTTGCGACCATAGCCCTGATAGGCTTCGGTGGAATCAGTGAACCGGTCACACAAAACAATCTGACCGTGATCCAGCGCGGGCTGAATCACCTGTGCAATGTGTTGCGCTCGCGAAGCGAACATCAAAGCCATTTCCGCCGATGGCGAAAGGCCCTGGGTAGCAGAGTCCAGCAGTACGCGGCGAATTTTTTCTCCGGTCGCTGTCCCACCCGGCTCGCGCGTTTCCACCACTTTATGTCCGGCCGCACGCAGCGACCCCGCCAGCTTCCGCAATTGCGTGCTCTTGCCGGTCCCGTCCAGCCCTTCGAAGGTGATGAACTTCCCGCGCCTCGACATCGTGGAGATGATATCAGCGCCGGGCATCCCTGTACCGCGGCTCTCGCTGCCTGCTATAGTCTAAAATTCTGCAAGGCAGTGGATTCGATTCATAACTTTAGGGGACATCCAACATGAAGCTCTCAAGAATCTTGGGAGTGGTCAGCCTTAACTTCTTCATTCTTTTCTGCTCACTTTCCGCTGGCGCAGCCACGCCGCCAACCGTCACCATCTTTGTGGACGCGAGCTCCGCTCCCCGCAAAATCTTCCATGCGAAGCTTAAGATTCCCGCCAGCGCCGGCGATTTGACGCTCTATTACCCAAAGTGGATTCCTGGCGAACACGCGCCTGACGGCCCCGTCGTCGATCTAGCTGGCCTGAAGTTTAGTGCTGGCGGCAATATTTTGAAGTGGCGGCGCGATCTGCTTGACGGCTACACTCTCCACGTCGAGGTTCCCGCCGGCGTCAACGAAATCGATGCTGAACTCGATTTCCTTTCTCCAGCCACCTTCGAGGGCGGCTTCTCCGCTGGTTCTTCGGCCACCGACAAGATGGCGGTGATCAGCTGGAACCAGGTTCTGCTCTATCCCAAAGGCTGGAAGTCGGACGATATCAACTACACCGCCAGCTTGAAGCTTCCCGAGGGTTGGAAGTTTGGGACGCCCCTGCCTATCACAAATCAAAGCGGCAATGAAATTCAGTTTTCAACCGTTTCACTCACCACTCTGGTCGACTCGCCGGTCATAACCGGGGAGTTCCTCAAGGTTGTCAAGCTCGCCGACGATCCGCTCACTGAGATGGATATTGCCGCCGACAGCGCCGCCGCTCTCGATGCGCCACAAGACGTGTGGGGCCATTACAAAAACCTGGTCGTACAGACAAACAAGCTTTTCGGGGCGCATCACTATCGCGACTACCACTTCCTGCTCAGCCTGAGCGATCACGTGGCGCATTTCGGTCTGGAGCATCATGAGTCCGACGACAGCCGCATCAACGAGCGCGGCCTGGTCGACGAGACCGCGCGCAAAATGGAAGCCGGTCTGCTTCCCCATGAGTATGTGCACTCGTGGAATGGAAAATATCGGCGGCCGGCAGGTCTCGCCACGCCTGACTATCAAGAGCCCATGCAGGATGATCTGCTCTGGGTGTACGAGGGACTGACGAATTACCTGGGCACCGTTCTAACCGCCCGCAGCGGGCTGCATACTGCCGACCAGGAGCGCGATGACCTGGCGCTCACCGCTGCTGCCCTCGACCACACCCCCGGCCGCGCCTGGCGAAACTTGCAGGACACCGCGGATGCGGCTCCGCAACTTTATTTTTCTCCGGAAGCCTGGCATTCCTGGCGGCGCGCAACTGATTTTTATAACGAAGACACGCTGACCTGGCTATGGGTCGACGTCATTATCCGGCAGCAAAGCAAGAACAAGAAAACCATCGATGACTTCTGCCATCTTTTCCATGGTGCGCCCAGCTCTTCGCCGACGGTAAAGCCTTACACCTTTGATGACGTTGTCGATGCGCTGAACCAGGTTGTGGCCTACGACTGGCGCGGCTTTTGGACCGAGCGGTTGACGAATCACGGACCCGGCGCGCCGCTGGGCGGTATCGAAGGGAGCGGCTGGAAGGTGGTCTACGACGACACGCAATCCGAAATGGAGCGAGGCGGCGAGAGCACCTTTCATTTCGTCGACGCGGCCTATTCGCTAGGAATCTACCTCCGCGAGGACGCCACTATCACTGACACGATCGAGGGCATGCCCGCAGCTTTGGCTGGCATCGGCCCGGGCATGAAGCTGATGGCGGTGAATGGACGCAAGTATTCGCCCGATGTCCTCCACGACGCACTTAAAGCGAGCAAGGGAGGCTCGTCTCCCCTCGAATTACTAGTCGAAAATACCGACTACTACAAAACTTATAAGCTCGATTACCACGGGGGAGAACGCTATCCGCACCTGGTACGCGACGAATCGAAGCCGGACTTGCTAACAGAGATCTACAAAGCCAAATAGATTCTTAGACAAGGAGAGCCAAGCCTGTGGATTCCGACCGGCACGCCACGCCTCAACATTCTCCGCGGACGTCATTCTCGTACGCAGCGCTTACTCGATTGTTCCTTCTCCTGTGCGCAAGCCTGCCCGGCGCGTCTCAAACTTCCATCCTGGGATTTACTCCATCAACTGCCGCGCGCGAGGCCGAA
>JAUTWY010000211.1 GCA_030838305.1 Acidobacteriaceae bacterium | reverse complement strand
GAGGCGTTTCAAAATCGTGGGTAGCCAGAATGCAAGTCCGTAGCTGCCGGTCATGGCGCAGAAATAGCACGCGGTCAGAAGCAACACATCGCGATGGCGCAGCGCCTGCCACACGCTGTAGGAATGGCGCTGCTTCTTGGCTTCTTTCTCGCACTGTAACTCGGTGGTAATCCACAATTTTTCCTCGTCGGGCAGCCATTTGGCCAGGCGCGGCCAATCTGTCAAATACCAGAGCGTGATAATGCCCAACAGCACCGCCGGGACTCCTTCGATGATGAACAGCCAGCGCCAGCCTCGCATCCCGAGCCAGGAGAGCCCCAGCAACAATCCCGCCAGCGGAGAACCGACCACATACGAAAGAGGATTCGCGGCGTAAAAAAAAGCAACGGCTTTTCCGCGATCCTGATAGCGAAACCAGTAAGTCAGATAGACGATAACGCCGGGGAGGAAGCCCGCTTCCGCAGCTCCCACTAGAAAACGCACGATGTAAAACTGCCGGGAAGTGTGGATGAAGGCCATCAGCACCGTCATCATTCCCCACGTAATCATGATGCGTGCGATCCAGCGACGGGCGCCCCAGCGCTCCACAATCAAAGCTCCGGGGATTTCCAGGAGGAAATAGCCGAGAAAGAAAATCCCAGCTCCGAAGCCGATCACACCCTCGCTGAACCCGAGGTCGTGAGGCATCTGCAACGCGGCCGCGCTCACGTTCATGCGGTCGAGAAAGGCGATTACATAAAGCAGAAACAGAAAAGGCAACAGGCGGCGGGCGATGCGCCGGCGAGCGCGCTGGGCGACATCAGGGGCAGTGGTCGATGGCTTTCCTTTCGTTGACGAGTCCCCGGCGACCTCTTCGGAATATTTTTTGACCGGACTTTCCAAACAACCTCCGCAACCCTAACTGCGATTATCGCCGATGCTTATCAGTGTTAGCGCAGGACCAGAGTGTTCATGCGCTTTGGCACCTCGCCGACCGGAATGATGACAACTTCCTTTAAAGTTTTTGTGTCAATCACGGAAACACACTGAGCCGCCGAGTCCGAAACGTAAACCCGACCGCTGTCTGGCGTGAACGTGATCCACTCCGGCACCGCGCCGCTGCGCGCACGCCCCAGCGGGTGAACCTCCGGAAGTTCCGCGTGTCCGATCAACCGCAGATCCGGCAGCGAGTATTCGAAGACGGCATTGGCCAGCGTGCTGTTCACCCACAGTGACCTGCCATCGGGCGCCACTCCGATTCCATGCGACGGAACCGCTGTTCGCCCTTCCGCAATTCCGAATCCGCCGGGTTCGTCTGGCAACTTGATCTGCGCCACCTGCTCGCGCCGGGAGAAGTCGACCACCGCGAATCCGTGGAATCCCTGGAGCTGGACAAAGATGCGGCGGGTCGATCCGTCGGCATTCGCCTCAAAGGCCATGGGTCGAACTCCACTTTGAAATTTGACGGTCCAGACGGCCTGCCCGGCCTGAAGGTCGATGACTGTGGCAACTTTACTTTCGATCGAGCCGCTGACGGCGTATCTGCTGTCGGGCGTGACATAAACGTTGTGCACCGGCCCGTCGACCGGGATGGCTTTCAGGCGCTTCAGAGAGTTCGTATCGATGACATCGATCAATCCCGGCTGCGCGCGGATGCCTACTACCACGCGGCTTCCGTCTTTGGTGATGGCAATATTATTGGGGTGGCCGCTGAGCGCTACCTTCTGCAGAATATTTCCGCTGGTTCGATCGACCACATCGAGCACGCTCTCAGCTTCGTTGCTGACATAGATTCGCGCCCCATCGGGGGAGAACACAATGCCATGTGGTAATTCAATGCCGTGTATTACCTTCACAACCTTGTTTGTTGCCGCGTCCACCACGTCGATCGCATCGGACGCACTGTTGGTAACGTAGATCTGGACTGAGGGTGCGACGGACCCTGTGGGCGACTGAGAAGTGGCGGTTGCATCGCGACCGCGTACCCATTCCGCTATAGTGAGCCAGTCCGGGTCGTTCTGGGATGCGAATTGCCTGCCACCCGAATGAAATGCATCCCCTCCCGCTTCGGGGGCGAGGGGATGGAGCAGAAGTCTGCTTGAGCCGGGATCGCCTGGCACGACGTGCTGCAGAGCGCTCTGGAAGTTGCGCTGGGACTGTTCCTCGGTCCACTCTGTGCTTCCCGGGGACAGTACCTCGAGACGGAAATTCCGGGACGCGAGAATGTGACAACCGTAGCAGCGCGCGTGTCCCGGGCGGTTCTTCAAAAAAATCGGCTGGACCCCGGTTTTGAATATCTCGAAGCTGAGTGCCGCCGTTTGCGTGGAAGGAGAATTGACCGGGACATCTGGTGACTTTCCGGAGCATTTCCCGACCCAGTCGGCGAGCATTTGCCATTCCGGGTCGCTCTGCGATGTCCAGAATTTGCCACCGGTATGCGACGGGTCCCCTCCCGCCTCGTTCGCGAGGGGATGAAGCAACAGCCGGCTTTTCGTGGGAACGCACGGACTTACCAGTTGGGAGACAGCCTCGAAGTTGCGCCGCGATTGCTCGTCGGTCCACGACGAACTTCCCGTGGGGACTTGCTGCAGCTGAAGTCGTGTAGACAGAACGGAATGACAATCGTAGCAGCGCACACCATCCCGGCGCTTTTTAAGGAAAATCGGCTCAATGCGAGTGCGGTACGTCTCGTAGTCGAGAGTCGGCTGTGACTGTACGCTGCCCTGTGGCGACTGCGTTAAGCTCGTTTCCGATCGGCTGCCGGCTGCTGCGGCGTGCTTCGTCTTAGGAGAAAAGATCAGTGCGACGGTAAACAGCAGCAGCATCAGGTTATACATGTTCCGGCTCGTGGATTTGTCGGGGAGAGATTTGTAGGACGAAAGGAGACCAACAGATCGCAGAAGAGATTGCCAGCACCCGGCTGAGCACAACCGGGTGCTGGCAAGAACCATTCGACTGCGATGTGTTCTCTTCAAAACCTAGAAGATCACTTTCACGGCAACCTGAATCTCCCGCGCCGTTGTGGTAGTCGAGGTCAACCTGCCCACCACAGAGTTTAACGTCCCCGTCCCATCAAAAATGTCCGTGTTCGTAGGCGTGGAGGGCGGAGCAAAGTTTGGATGATTGAGAATGTTGAAGATCTCGGCGCGGAACTGAATGTTGAATCTCTCCGAGATCCTCTTTATGTAATTGTTTTTGAACAAGGAGAAATCCAGCGATGTGACGCCTGGACCCACCAGGATGTTGCGCCCTGCGTTGCCGCGAAGGTTAAAGCAAGGCAAAGCTGGTAGCCCAAAACCCGGATTCTGGGGATTGGCGATCGTGATCTGGTCTCCATTTGAGTCGACCAGACTGTTTGGCGTCGGGTTGCAGTTGGCATTCCAGAAAGCAAGGTCCGGCGCCGTGGGAACCTGGAAACACTCCGTCTTGATGTACCCCGCGGGATTTCCAGGCTTCGTGAGAGACTTGCAGCCGGATCCACCCAACCGGTTCACAAATGCCCAATCGTCGCCGCTGTTCGTACCGGCGGGGTCTGAGCCTGTTCCCCAGGTAGGGGTGAATGGGACCCCGCCACTGGCGGTAAAGATCAATCCTAGTTCCCATCCGCCCAGGGCCCACTGGGCCGGCCCCTCAAGAGACTTTGGTGTCGGAACCTCCCAGGTGCCGTTGACTACCAGGGTCTTCCCAACATTGAAATCCGAGGGACCGCGGCTCAACCTCATGTTGAACCAGTGAAGACTTGAGATGGAATTAGCAAATGTGTCGCCTGCAACCGACGCTGAACTGGTGTCGATGCTTCTGCTCCACGTGAAAGTGCCCTGCAATTGCAGGCCGTGGCTCATGCGCTTGGCCAGTTGCGTTTCAAGTGCGTTGTAGTACGAGTGGCCGTCATAGAACATTCCACGGATTGAGCCGAAGTTCGGATTGATCGGATCCAACCCGGCCCCGGAGGAAGGGTCAAACGGCCACACGTATCCCGCCGAAGTCGAATTTGGGATCACCAGATTCGCGTCATCAACCCGGAATGGCTGATGGATACCACGCGAGCCCACATAGGCGGCCATGGCGGCCACGCTCGGCGTAAGCTGCTGCTGCACATTCAGATTCCACTGCATCACGTAGTTGCGTTTTGGATTTGGCTCGGCATACGTAGTGCGCAACCGGTTCACGGGAAAGGAAACATCCTGGCCGCCGAAGTTGGGAAACGGATTTGGGCACGGATTGAGTGGGGCGACGCATTCGTCCGTAGGCGTCTTAACTACGGTGTACTTGAAGAACGGGACTGCCTGGGTAGCCAGAAGAATGTACTGATAGGGCAGCGGCTGAACATCGAACATCCCAATTCCCCCGCGAATGGCAGTTTTTCCATTCCGGAATGGATCCCATGCAAAACCGAAGCGTGGCTCGAAGTCCTTCAACGTAGGATTGGCGAAGAATGGGTTACCCAGGTGGGCAGTTACATCTGTGATGCCTCTCAGGTTCGCCAGCTTGCCGCTAGTCTCGTTTATGACGGTCGACATTTCGTAGCGTAGGCCCAGATTTAGCGTCAGATTTGGCCGCGCGCGCCAGTCATCTTGTAGATATAAACCGATAAGATTCTGCCGCAAATTGCGCGGCGAGAGTGTGCTCGCAATTCCGCCCTGGAATTTGGTGGGCTGGTTCTGGAGGAATCCCTTGACGCTGTCGAAATTCCAGATTCCATTTGGGTCCGTGTCGGCGAGCACATTGAGAAACATGCGTTCCGCGGCAACACCGAAGCGGAGGGAATGCGTGCCTTTGGTGAAGAAGGCGTCATCATAGAGTTGGGCGGAATTCCAATGGTAGAAATAAGTTGGGCTCCCTCCAATTCCTCCGGTAAAGTCAGTCAGTCCGCCAACCAGAACCTGAGATGCCGCCCGGCCCGCAAATGACGAACCTCCTACGCCGAGGTCCACTCTGGTAGCGTCAGGATTGAGCGCTTTTAAACTTTGGTTGTTGGCCACGTTCTCGTGGTTACCCCCGATGCGGACAGAGTTGGCAAACCTCGGCGTGAAGATGTGGGTTTCCTCTATTGCCAGAAACTGTCGCGAGGTCAACGTGGTGAACTCAACGTTGTTCAGTCCGTCGGGAGATGAGTACGGAGTTTTGTCGAACATGTATGTACCAAACAGACTGTCGCTGTTGGAAAACCTGTGATCCACTCGCGTGGTGAGAAAGTTCTCGTTGACGATCTGCTGGCCGGCAAAGGTGTATTCCCCTGTATCTCCGTTTCCAATAATGGCTCCGTTGGGCAAATGATAGAAAGTGAGGTAGGCCTTGGCATTGAGGTCCACGCCATTCGCATCTGTGTTCGGTGCCGCTGGGAGCTGAGAGGTCGAGCAAAGATTGGAGGGATCCGATCCCGCCGGGTTTGAGCACATGAGCCCGTTGCGTGCGTTTTCCGACGGGACGAAGGTCAACGACGAGATGCCCTTCGACTGCCGGATGCCTTCATAGTCAGCGAAGAAGAATGTATGGTCCTTCACGATGGGCCCGCCAATAGTGCCGCCGAACTGGTTCCTCTTGAAGGGCGGAATCTTTCCCGCATCGAAATAATTCATCGCGTCGAGCTTACTGTTACGGAGAAACTCATAACCGCTGCCGTGAATCTGGTTCGTCCCCGATCGCGTGATCGCGTTGACCACGCCCCCGGAAGTCTTGCCATAGTCCGCGGCATAGTTGCTGGTCAGCACAGAAAATTCTTCAATCGCGTCGACACCCAAGTTCCCTCCCAGCACGCTGCCGGGAGCACCGTTGGCGTAGTCGTTGAGACTGACGCCGTCCAACCGATAATTGTTCTGCTGCGGCCGCGCCCCGGAAATGGTCAGCTGCTGCCCGAAACCACGATTTCCTCGATCGGTGCCGGCCGAGAAGTTAGGCTGGGTCTGGATCGCGTTCACACCAGGCTGAAGCTGCGCGAGATCGGTCCAACTGCGGCCGTTGAGCGGCAGTTCGCGAACCGTAGTGGCGTTCACCACGGCGCTGATGTCAGAGGTCGAGAGCTGCACCGCAGGCATTTCACTCTTCACCACGACCGTTTCGTTGAAAGACCCGACGCGCAGCGTCTGGTCCAACCCAACCGACGCGCCCACGGTTAATTCAAGGTCCTTGCGCTCTTCGATCTTGAATCCGGACGCGGAGAACTTTACCTCATACGTGCCCGGCAGCAGGTTCGGCGCGGAATAAAATCCTTCGTCGTTGGTGGTGACATCGCGCGTAACCCCGGTGGCCACGTTAGTAATCGTGATCTGGACATTGTTGATGACCCGGCCGCTGCCATCCGTTACTGTTCCCGAGATCGTTCCGCCCGCGACCTGAGCGTTAAGGTTTGCAGCAACACCGCAGAACAACAGCAGAACCAGCAGAACTGCGCACAGCGTTTTCGAAACGCAAACCATGTGATGAGCCCCCTTCGTGCGCTGAGAGCTTAACTCAAGCACAAGTGTTCTAAACACATTAATTTCCGTTCATCTCTAAGAGAGAAATCGTTTGCCGCTGTTTGCATATGGCGCAGCGTTTTTCTAATAATGTATTTTTCGTTGGGGAATTTACTGGATGGCAAAAAGGATTACCTTTTCGATTCCAGGTTCCTTTCAGGTTGAAGGGATTACGTGACTCTCGGGTGTCCGCAGATATCTGCGTGATGGCCTGAAAGGAATAGAGAAGTAACAACTAAGTCACGTGCGATTTGCTGACCAGCAAAGATATCCCTAAAACCTCAATCCCCTTGGCTTCTACATTGCCGAGTAATTATTCGGGTCGAGAATTGTGCGCGCCTTGCCGCACGCTGGCCGCATAGTCGTCAACTTTGATCAACAGCCCGAGCCCGGGCAGCGTCGGTGTCATCTCTTTAACGACTGCTTCCAACGACTTTGGATTCAACCCTAGTTGCTCAAGGATAGTGGGTGCAATTTGGGCCGTGCGCACTGGTGACTTGATTTCACGGGGCAGGAAAGTGGGAAGAGAAACCAGCAAAGCAACATGAGTGTCTTCGTCCGTAAAGCCTCCATGTTCTTCGATAAAGCCGTCCTCCGGCTGTACATAAATCACACCCAGGTTCGGCTGAATCACAATATCCGGCATACGCGGATCGCTGGCAGGATCGGCAAACATCAACTTCAAGGATTCTCCAGAAAAGATCTGCTGGATCCCGGCTTCAGTCTGCCGGCTTCGAAGGATCTTCACCACGTCGGCAGTGCGTCTGTGGTCCTTCAACCAGAGCATTGCAATGCTACCATCCTGTTCTGCATTGAGCAGCAGACCTGGTTCGATACTGTTCACAACTGTCGGGATCAAGTTCAGGTCGGCAGCCCGGAACCTAAGTGGATCTATCGGAACGTCGCCATGTTTAGCGGTGAGCACGATCAGGCTAGAGTCCAGCAGGCGTTTCTCCTTCAACTCTGCCACAATTTTGCCCACCGACTGGTCAGTGTGATCGAGAGCGTCCAATAGGCCGGCGCTGGGCGTCCCCTCACCATCTAAATATCCGAACCCTTTCATCTTTTGCGCCATGCTGATGGCTTGGAAATTCATGCCGAATATTTCAGGAACGCCAACCTTTTGGGCTCCTGAATGATCTTTCCCATCAATCTCATTCAGAATAGCGGCGACCTTACCGTCATCGTAAGCCTCCATTTTGGGGATGCTTCGAGTCTTCGTTGTCAGGCGAATTTCGGGGGTGAAAAGGTCATCCACGCCCTTTCCCGAGGGTCCATTCAGGAACTCGTACGCTGGATGCTTATCCGACCAGGCAGTGCGTCCACCGGCCTGCTTAATGACTTCGAAGATATTGTTCACACGGATATAGTCGTGCGGATAAACCGGAGTGCAATTCTTTGCTGGATCCAAAGGCAGTTTCCCAGGATTGATTCCGCCTCCGTCGGGCGCGTTGGAATCATTGTCGATGGAGCTGTCATAGACCACCGTAGTACCAATCGAGGTGCATTTGGAGCCGGGAGGAGACAAGCTGCGATCGTAACTATTTTCAAAAATCACTCCTGTCGAAAGAGGAGAACCTCCCGTCACCATTGCAAGCAGTCCTGGCCACGAGTTTGAGGGTAAGGACGCGTGCGCATTCGTGTAGGTGATGCCGTGCTGACTGAGTTGCGCGAGACTGGAATTGGGCCTAGCCTTCACATAGTTGGCCAAATCGAGGGCATGCAGACCATCCAGGCTGAGCAACAAGACGTGTTTCACGCGGTGAGGACTTGGTGTAATTGTCGGAGTTTCCTGGGTAGCCGCAACTTTGTTTCCAGCTCCGAGCACTCCCAGTAACAGCATCAGTACAGCGCTTGACTTGACTCCATCCAGATTGATGATCAACGACGGTCTCCTTCTTGTGAATACGCATAGTTGAGGCGCTCAATCGCGCCGGATAAACCCGAACCTTAGAACGAGAGGCGTGTAGAAAATTGGAAACTTCGTGAGCCGAATTTGGGGGCGATGGCGCCAGGCGCCCCGAAGTCCGGGCTTGGGCCTGCGGTCCAGAGCTGGTCGGTGCTGTTGTTTGGGTTCACGATGGGGCACTGCAGTTTTGGATCCGGGCAG
This sequence comes from Acidobacteriaceae bacterium, assembly GCA_030838305.1. Taxonomy (GTDB): domain Bacteria; phylum Acidobacteriota; class Terriglobia; order Terriglobales; family Acidobacteriaceae; genus Sulfotelmatobacter. The sequence continues at coordinate 2,030 of JAUTWY010000211.1, read as the reverse complement.
ATTTTGTATTGCACGTTATCGACGACGTTCTGCTGATAGTTCGGGTGATTGAACAGGTCAAAGGCCTCAACGCGGAAGCCTAACTGGTAACGCTCGCCGAAGTGGAAGACGCGAGAAACGCTGAAATCGACGTCTTTGAAAGTCGGGCCGCGAAAGGAATTGAACTTCTCGCCGGGGACGATCGAGAAATTTACCTCGGGGTTATCGAAGACCGCGGTGTATGGGCGACCGCTGGCCAAAGTCAAAATGCCGCTGAACTCGAAGTTTTTCAGTGCGCGGAACTGAGGAGACCAGACGCCGGTCGTCACAAAGCGGTGGGTCTGATCTAGTTGCGAAGGCCCGCGCTGCGAGCGCTGGTCGAACTGATTGAAGTATCCGGTCCCCTGGTCCGTGGTGCGCGATAACGTGTAGGCCCCCGAAGTAAGGAACTGGCGCGAGTGGTGGCGAAGCGAGACTAGTAGACCGTTGTAGATAGACAGGCCGGAATTGTCGATGGCGTTGATCGTGCCAAAGTTAGGATCAACGAACCCGTCGATTGCGCCATAGTCTGGCGTGGTATAGGTTTTTCCATTCGGCAGGGTCACGGTCGCGGTGGCGAAGGAGCCGGGGGAGAAGATCGGTTGTTGGTCGGGCGGGACCAGGTTCAGGTCGAATCCGAAGTTTCCGTTGGCCTGGCGGGTGACGCCGTTGGAATTTCCCAGCAGGCGAACCCCGTGGCTGTACACATATCCGACACTGAGCGCGGTTTGGCTGCCGAACTGGTGTTCCACCGCGGCATTGGCCTGCTCGACGTAGGGACTTCGGAAATTGGGAGAAAAAACAACGATTGACGGAGTGCTGCCTGCGCCGCTGGGAAACGAGGTGAGGCTGTTGGGGTAGGTGACCAGAGGATTGGGGTTGTCAAATTTCGGTCCGACAACGACCAGGAAGGGGCGGGTAACGCCATTCGACGCGAATGCTTGAGAAACGTCCAGCAAGTCTTCCTGGATATAGAACAGACCGAAGGAGCCGCGAACCACGGTGTTTCCTTTGCGGTCAAGAGCGTAGGCGAATCCTACCCGCGGCGAAACATTGTTCTTACTGTAGGGGATGTGGCAAGTGGCGGCGAAGGCGGGATTGCATTGTTTAGGTTGGGGCAGGACTTGCAGGTCGTAGCGTAGGCCGTAATTGAAGGTCAGGCGCGGCGTAGCGCGGAACTGGTCCTGGGCAAAGAAGGAATACGTGGGCGAGGTCTGAACGATGGTTGATTGCCCAAACGATTGCAGGTAGAGTTCGAAAGTGCCGCTGGGCACATCAGTGAGATTGGCGAAGCGGTACTCGCCTTTGGGTCCGTAAGTGAAAGAGTCTGCATTGTGACTAATGTTGATGTCCACACCGGCCTTCAGGTTATGGTTCCCCAGTACCTTGGTGAAGGTGTCGGTGAATTCGTAGCGGCGGTCGGTGTTGGCGAGTTGAAAGCGGTTGCCGCCGAAGACAAATCCTGTATCCGGGTTCTGGATCGTCACTGCCGGAGATGTAGGGGGAGACGCCGGAAGATCGAAGTGATAATCACTGCCGAGGTGGAAGCGTACTTCATTGATGGTCGTCGCGTTGAAACTGGTTTGCAGCGACGCCTGGAAGAAATGACTAGTGGCGCCGTCGGTCAGCGAGAGACCGTCTCCGGTTGAGGTGGGCGTATTGAAATAACCGTGCGGGCTGCGGACGCGCTGGTAGTTATAGGTGACACTGAAGGTATTTTTGTTATTAATGATGCCGTTGATCTTTCCGAAGGCTACGTTCTGGTTGAAACTGCGCGGGAAAGAACCTGCCGCTGCCTGAACCTGAGAGGCCAGGGCGGGATTGTTGGTAAAGAAATCCGCTGGCAAACCATTTACGGCGGGACCGTCATTGACGGTCAATGGTTCGTTGCGAACCTGACCTTCATAATTGCCAACATAGAAAAGACGGTCGTGGATGAACGGTCCGCCTACTGTGCCACCAAACTGCTGCCTGCGATTGGGAGGTTTTGCAATCCCTTGCTGCTCGTTGAT
>JAUTWY010000209.1 GCA_030838305.1 Acidobacteriaceae bacterium | reverse complement strand
TGCTGGAAGTCACCAAGGCCTCGGTAACGCAAGTCACGACTGCGGAGGAAGAAACCAAGGTGAAGTCGTAGCCACCTTGATTTGGACTCAGTTTCTATCATGAATAAGAATCTTCTCTGGAAATTGGCGCTCACCATCGGAATTCTGCTCGTCTTCCTGTTCGGAATATTCGGCATTCCGCAGAGTTTTTCAGGACAGGGCTTGCTCACGGCGATGACCAACCACATCCACCTCGGCCTGGATTTGCGGGGGGGAACTCACCTCATCTTACAAGTGCAGGTCAACGACGCGGTCAACATTGATTCCGACAACGCCATGGAAACGCTGAAGGAGCAGCTCAACAAGCGCAAGATTGCTTTTGCGGATATCTCCAAGCCTGATCCACAGAACAGTTCCGACAAGGTTGTGCTGAAGGGCGTCCCGCCCGAAGGGCGAAAAGATTTGCTGGATATCGTCTCTGAGCGCCTGCCCGAATACAACCTGAGCTCGGGAGCGGATAATACCTGGATTTTGACCATGAAGCCGCAGATGCTCACCGACATGAAGAACAAAGCGGTGACTCAGGCCATCGAGACCATTCGCAATCGCATTGATTCTTTGGGCGTGAGCGAGCCAACGATTCAGGAACACGGGCTCGGGCAATACCAGATTCTGGTGCAGCTGCCGGGCGTGGATGATCCCGGCCGCGTGAAAGATATTATGCAGTCCACCGCCATGTTGGAGATCAAGCAGGTGCTGGGCGGGCCCTATCCAAGCGAGCAAGCCGCGTTACAAGATAAGGGCGGAGTTTTGCCGCCAGATGCGATTCTCATGCCGGGTCACGGAGCTCCCGGCGCTTCGGCGGGTGAGCAATCGTGGTATTTGGTGTCGCGCATTTCCGCCGTCCGCGGAAAAGACTTGCGCGATGCACAACCCAGCACCGACCAGAATGGCCAGCCGAACGTGCGCTTCCAGTTGACCGGCGAAGGTGGGCAGCGTTTCTACAGTTTCACTTCGGCGCATGTGGGCGAAAGCCTGGGTGTGGTGTTAGACGGTAAGGTTCAGGAAGTTGCAAACATCAAGGAAGCGATCCGCGACACCGGCGAAATCAGCGGCGGCAGCATGAGTCAGCAGCAAGCCAAAGATTTGTCGATGATCCTACGCTCGGGTGCGCTTCCAGCAGGCATCAAGTATCTCGAAGAGCGTACCGTCGGGCCGTCGCTGGGCACGGATTCGATTCGCCACGGCGTGAATGCCGCCATTATCGGCATGTTGGCCGTGCTGATTTTCATGCTCGTTTACTATCGGGGGGCCGGCATCAACGCTGACATCGCGCTGATTCTCAACCTGATCATCCTGCTGGGTTTCATGGGCTTCTTCGAGGCAGTGCTGACGTTGCCCGGAATCGCGGGGGTGATCCTTACCGTCGGTATGGGCGTGGATTCCAATGTGCTGATCTTTGAGCGCATTCGGGAAGAGCTACGCAACGGAAAGACACCGCCTTCGGCGGTGGACCAAGGGTTCAGCCACGCCTGGATCACAATCGTGGATACGCACGTCACGACGATCGTCTCGGCTGCGATTCTGTTCATTTTCGGCACCGGTCCAGTGCGTGGATTCGCCACCACATTGACCTTCGGATTGCTGGCGAATTTGTTCACCGCCGTGTTCGTGTCGCGGCTGATCTTTGACTGGATTCTGACCCGCAAACAGCGCGGCGAGGCGTTGAGCATTTAAGAAAATTGAGTAGTTTGGCAATTTTGTAATTGGGCAATTGAAATTCCCAACTACTCAAGCATGCATGCAGTAATAGATCGCTGAGAGGTTAGACTGGTGGAGTTTTTTCGCAATCCAAACATAGATTTTCTCGGCAAGAAGTGGTATTTTCTCGCCTTCTCACTGGTGTTCAGCGTTGCCGGCGTGTTTTCCATGCTCTTCTGGCACCACATCCCCTACGGCGTTGACTTTCGCGGCGGCACGCTGGTTTATGTAAAGTTCTCGCACCCGCCGGACGACAATGCGCTGCGCGCGTCCATGGACCGCGTCGGCCTGCGCAATGCCAAAATCCAGCGCTACGGAGCGGCCCCGAACAACGAGGTGCTGATCGATCTGGACGTGCAGGAAACCAACGAGCAGGCGCTCGACCGCGGCAAGACTCAGATCATCAACACGCTCGAAACCAACGCCCCGGCCGGCAAGCAGGACCTGAACAATTCCAGTTCCCTGGCCATCAAGAATTATCTGATGGAAAAAGACCCCATGCACCTGGGCTCCGACGCCGACCAGAAATATACCCAGCAGGCGCAGGCAGTCGTCGATACGCGGGACAAAGTGCAGGGCGGCGTACTGACTTCCTTCGATCAATTGAAGGGACCCGTCAATCCTGCCGTGGTGGCTTCCTTGCAGGACGGTTTTTTCTTGTCCGACTTTGGCGTGCGCAACGTAGAGATCGTTGGTCCTCAAGTGGGCGCACAGCTGCGCCGGCAGGCCTTGTTGGCGACCGCCTATTCGCTGGCGGGAATGTTGATTTATCTCGGGTTTCGCTTTGAGTGGATCTACGGCGTTGCAGCCGTGGTGACGGTCTTTCACGACACCCTGATCACCGTGGGATTCTTCTCCCTGACCAAGACCGATATTTCCCTCACCGTGATCGCCGCCATCCTCACTCTGATTGGTTACTCTAATAACGACACGATCGTGGTATTTGACCGCATCCGGGAAAACATTAAACTCATGCGGCGGGAGAAACTGTCAGAGATCGTCAACCGCAGTATTAATCAGACTTTGAGTAGAACCATCTTGACAGCGGGCCTAACCTTCCTTACCGTACTCGCACTCTTTTTATTCGGTGGCGAGGTCCTTCATGGATTCAGCCTCGCCCTCGTAATTGGCATCTTAATTGGAACGTATTCGTCGATCGCGATTGCGGCGCCGATCCTGGTGGCCTATCAGGATTGGAGGATCGAGAAGTCGAAAACCAGTGGCCGCAGCGCCCGTCCGGGTCAGGTAGTCGCCCGATAGCGCAAATGACAACTTTGGGTTAATCGTTTAGTTGTAGTCGGTTGCGGGCAATAATGCGTCGCTAGCAAGTTCGTCTGGTTAAGTGGTTGAATTTGGGAGCAAAGGGGACGCAGTCGGTGTCTAAATTTACGTAAGGTCTGAAGCAGGAGAAAACCTCATGTTCGAAGATAGCCTTCTGGAATCCGGCGGGCGGCTGAAGACAAGACGGGGACGCACGACTACCTTCGCCATCATTCTGGAGATAGCGTTGATTGGCGTAATGGTTCTGCTACCCCTTATCTTTACCGAAGCCCTACCCAAGCAACAGTTGATGACCTTCCTGGTGGCTCCTCCGCCTCCACCTCCGCCCCCACCCCCGGCCGCCGCTCCGGTAAAAATCGTGAAGCAGATCCAGACCGATATCGTGAACGGTGCTCTGCGCACGCCGACCAAGATTCCTCAAAAAGTTCAGATGATCAAGGAAGACGAAGCTCCGCCGCAGATGGCTGCTACGGGCGTAGTCGGTGGCGTTCCGGGAGGCATTCCGGGTGGCCAGATGGGCGGTGTGATTGGCGGCATTATCAGTTCCACGCCAGTGGCGGTGCCCAAGGTAGCTACGCCGCAACGCGTGCGGGTATCGGCTGGCGTCACGTCGGGTCTTCTGGTCAAGCGCATACAGCCCAATTATCCGCCTCTGGCGCGGCAGGCGCGCATTCAGGGCACAGTCGTGCTGCACGCGGTCATCAGCAAAGAGGGGGCGATCGAAAACCTTACTTTGGTGAGTGGGCATCCAATGCTGGCTCCGGCGGCTATCGATGCTGTAAAGCAGTGGAGGTACAAGCCTTATCTGCTGAATGGCGAGCCGGTCGAAGTGGATACGGAAGTACAGGTTAACTTCACCCTGGCCGGCGGCTAAATCCGCCAGGTTGTTCTGCCGCGAGGCTAGAGAGTATAAGCAGGACGGTCCTCCCCTCCCACCCAAGACGGTGGCCCGGGAGAGCCTAGTGCCGGGCAGCCACCGTACCTTTTCATCTCAGGTACGCCAGATTTCGAAAGCCGTGAGTTGGCTTTCTGACGTCAGGCTTTGCAGTTGGTACAGATCTCGCATCAAAGTCTAAGAAGTTCCGAGGAGGGAAAGCAACTCATGTTCGCAGCTAACTTCGCAGGAGAAATTTTAAGTCATGTTCCCCGGATGGCCGCCTGGATTGTGCAAGAGGGTGGCGCAGTGGGGTGGGATCCGATTTCGCTATGGAAACAGATGGGTATCATCGCGAAGATCGTGGTCGTCATCCTGTTCATTATGTCGGGCTGGTCGATCGGCGTCATGATCGATCGCGCCATGGCATACAACGCGGCCCGCAAGCAGTCTCGCGCCTTCGCTCCCGCCGTTGCTGGAGCCTTGCGCGATGGCCGCATCGACGAGGCTATCAAAGTTGCCGAGCGCAACAAGAAGAGCCACTTGGCCAAGGTTGTCACCGCGGGCCTGATGGAATTCAAAGCTCACCAGGATAGCCCCGGAGCCATTCCCGGCGAGACCATTGAAGCCTCCAAGCGGGCTTTGGAGCGCACCGAAGCCATCGTCCACGCGGAGCTGAAGCGTGGTTTGGGCGGTTTGGCCACGATCGGTTCAACCGCTCCATTCGTCGGCCTGTTCGGCACGGTGATGGGCATTCTGAACGCCTTCAAAGGCATTTCTGAGCAGAAGGCTACCGGTCTGGGCGCAGTCGCGGGCGGCATTTCGGAAGCTCTGGTGACCACGGCTTTCGGGCTGCTGGTGGCCATTCCCGCCGTCATGATGTTCAACTACCTCACCGGCCGCGTGGAAGCGTTCGATGTGGAGATGGACAACTCGTCGAGCGAACTGATCGATTACTTCCTGAAGCGCCGGGACGTTCGCCGGTCCTAAGTACCAGGGCGTAGTCCGCCATGAGTTGCTGTCTGGCGCTGGGAGAGTCCCAGCGCCAGCCTTCCCAACTCGGGCGGAAACGATCCAACTGTAGGGAGAAATCAAGTTATGGCATTAGCCAAGCGGGACGAAGGCGCCAAGGTAAATTCCGACATCAACGTTACACCGATGGTGGACGTGATGCTGGTGCTGCTAATCATTTTCATGGTGATCACCCCCATGTTGCAGAAGGGCATCAGCGTGGATATGGCCAAAGTGAATAATCCGACTCCGATGCAGGACGCGGACAAGGAAGACGCGCTGCTGGTCTCGGTGATGCGCGATGGAACAGTTTATTTTGGTGCGGACAAGATCACGCCGGATAGCTTAACCGGCAAAGTAAAAGATCGACTGACGAATCGGACGAATAAGATCGTCTACGTCAAGGCGGATGCCCGCGCTCACTTCGGCAACGTGGTCCAGGTAGTGGACGGCGTGCGGGCCGCCGGTGTGGATGACCTGGGCTTGCTTACTGAACAACGCAAAAATACTCCAAACGCTCCTCCTGCCGGTCCGGCAGGCGGACAATAGAGGGGATCGACCATGAGTATGGCAGTTGGCCCGGGCGGAGGCCAAAGCGCAAACATTAACGTCACTCCGCTCATTGACGTGCTGCTGGTGCTGCTCATCATCTTCATGGTGATCACGCCTTTGACGCCCAAAGGTCTGGATGCGCTGGTTCCTCAGCCGCCTCCGCCCAATGCTCCCAAGAACAACACTCCCGATCGCACGATCGTGGTGCAGTTGATCGATCGCGGCGCCGGTCAGGATCCCGGCCTCAAGATCAATCAGGAAGACGCTACTTGGGACAACCTGCAAGGCCGTCTGGCCGATATCTACAAGACCCGCGCCGAGAAAGTCATGTTCGTAAAGGGCGATGACGCTATCCCCTTCGCCGATGTTGCTAACGTGATTGACATCGCGCACGCTGCAGGCGTAGATAAGGTCGGTCTGATAACCGCGAAGATCGAGGCTGGCGGCTAAAAGCGCGCCAGTGTTAAAAAGCGCCCGGAAGGTCGCGCATCGCATTCGCCAAGCGCATCGGAACTATACCTCCGATGCCGCTTCTGCTAAGAATGCTCGGCCAGCGCTTGTCAACCTGCTGTCTCTGGGCCTAGGATGCTGTGGCAAGGGAGACTTATACCGCAATGAATAAACACTTTCGTCTGGTAACGCTGGCGGCCGCAATGCTGGCGCTCGTATCCACCGTAGGCTGCGGCAAGCTGCGTGCCCGCGACCAGCTCAACAAGGGCGTAACGGCTTACAAGAACGCCAAGTACGAAGAGGCCATCGACCACTTCCAACAGGCCGTTGCCTTGGACCCGACCCTCATCAACGCCAAGATGTATCTGGCCACCGCCTTCGCTCAGCAATACATTCCCGGCGCCGACACTCCGGAAAACAACAAAATGGCAGAGCAGGCCATCGAGCAATACCAGCGCGTCC
>JAUTWY010000203.1 GCA_030838305.1 Acidobacteriaceae bacterium | reverse complement strand
CTGCCCTCACTGCGGCAGGCCGGACGAACTATATTCTTCGCGACCGCAGACCTGGGGTGATGAGTTGTGTTTGTTTTTCTTTCTCCAAGTCGTGAGGTGCCATTCCTGTATGCACCGTCACTACCGTCCGCTGTTCCTGCAAGCTGTCCCTGCATGGACTGAGGCGGAGCCCCTCGAAACCGTTGCCAACGAAGAAAAACAGCAGCGCCAAGCATAAGAAGAAGTAGAAGAAAGCGGTTATTGAACTACGATCTCAAGGCGACCAGTCAGGCTTTTTGCGGATGAAGGCCGCCATTGTCTGGAGAGTATGCAGGCGGTCGTGTTCGCAGGTGAGGCATTTTCCGTCACAAGAGAAACGCGTGCCGCAAAAGTACAAGTATGGAAGTGAGCTTCAAAAGAGTGTAGAGCAGCCTCGGTTGATGGCTCTCGAAGGCATTCAACGATAGCGGCCGCGTTGAGAAAACCTTATGTTCGGATTCCATAAAAAATTCGGAGTGGTTACTAGCTGCGGTGGGAACAGTGAAACTTTCCGATCAACCCGGCAAAGCCGTCGAATGAGAAATTGCAAAGTCCCTGGGAGCGGGTTCGTGAGCTGCCAGGTTTCAGGCGGATTGGCCTTGGACCTCGACGTACTGGCATGCCAAGCCCGAGGACGTCGCCGGCCTGCGCACTCTTCGCTGCTAAACAATTCTGATATCTCTGTCATTGCGGACGGTGTATGACGGGCATCACGGGAAAAGATCCAATACCAGCCCATCCTTCCCAGAACATCAACCTGCGGGAGCGGATGCGAGCGGTTGAGAAGCGTGACTGGTGGCTGTGGTCATCTGCTGTTCTCATCACTCTTCTTCTCAGCCTTGCCATCATCTCATTTGTTCTACCTACGCCACGCGCACACTGGCCAGCATTCAACGCTGCTCCGGTGGGCGATACGGTTTTAGGGCTGGTAGGAATGGTTCTTCTTTTCGACATTTACACGGTATACCAGCACTTCCAAGTACAGAAGATTCGCAAGCACTTGATTGCGCGCGAAGAACTCTTTCGCCTGATCACAGAAAACGCAGCCGATATGATCGCGGTGGTAAGCGTCAGTGGCGAGAGGCTATATAACAGCCCGTCGTACGAGAAACTTCTTGGCTATAGCCCTACGGAGATCGAAGGGACGGAGGGATTCGAACAGATTCATCCCGAAGACCGGGAAAAGGTAAAAAAGGCCGCGGCTGAGGCACATAGGACGGGAATTGGTCAAAGCGTGGAGTACCGTATGCGACACAAGAATGGAAACTGGCTCGTTCTGGAGTCTATGGCCAGCACCATCTTGAACGAGCAGGGCCTGGTCGAGAAGCTAGTCGTGGTGAATCGCGACATCACGCACCGGAAGCAACTTGAAGAACGGTTTCGCCAAGTCCAAAAAATGGAGGCTGTGGGTCAACTCTCTGGGGGAGTCGCACATGATTTCAACAATATGCTTGGCGTCATTATCGGATACGGAGAAGTTGTCCAGGAGGGGCTAGACGAAACTCATCCCCTGCGCGACAGCGTGGACGAGATTTTGAAAGCGGGTCACCGCGCCGCGTCGCTTACGCGCCAGCTTCTTGCTTTCAGCCGTCAGCAAGTACTGGATCCAAAGGTTCTCGAGTTGAACACCGTGGTCAAGGACATGGGGAAGATGTTGAAGCGCCTGATCGGCGAAGACGTCGAACTCAGAACTGACTTGGATACTGCGCTGGCACGGGTGAAAGCGGATGAAAGCCAGATCGAACAGGTCATTCTCAACCTCGCGATCAATGCACGCGACGCCATGCCTCAGGGCGGCAAGTTGACGCTCGCCACATCGAACTTTCACATGGATGAGAAGTTTGTCAGGCGCTATCCATTCCCCGTTAATGTGGGCGACTACATTCTGTTGAGAGTCTCGGACACGGGCAGCGGAATGGACGCGCGCACCAAGGCTCGCATCTTCGAGCCTTTTTTTACCACGAAGGAGAAGGGCAAAGGCACTGGCCTCGGCCTGTCGATGGTTTACGGAATTATTAAGCAGAGTAACGGCTATATCGAGGTTTCCAGTGAACTCGGTGCGGGCACCGCTTTCGACATTTATCTTCCTAAAGTAGATCAGGCCGTCGATACTTCCACGAATGCAACGGCCAGTGCAACCCTACGAGGAACCGAGACTGTACTGTTGGTGGAGGACGATCCCTCCCTGCGCGTCCTTGCCGCACATATGCTGGGATCGTGCGGGTATAGCGTACTTGAGGCCAGCAGCGGAGCAGCAGCTCTTGCAATCAGCCGCCAACAAGGCGTCGATATCGACCTACTCCTCACCGACGTGGTGATGCCAGGCATGAGTGGGAGAGTCCTGGCAGAGCAAATCCTCGCGCAATCCCCACATCTTGTGGTGCTTTACATCTCTGGTTATACGGGCCAGACCGTTGGAGCGCACGGAGTACTGGCTGAGGGTAGCTACTTCTTGCCAAAGCCGTTCACTCGCGAGGCGCTGGCTCGTAAGGTTCGGGAGGTTTTAGACCGCAAGATGGGAGCTTCGGCCAACTGAGCGGGTTTCCGCTTGCAGTCGGGTTGAACGAGAAAGGGAGAAAAGGATGGCCAAGGTTCTGATCGTGGATGACGATGACGCCCTCCGGAATCTTATGAGGATGCGTCTCGCAGGCATTTATGAAGTCATCGACACTGGCAACCCGGTCCAAGCGCTCGGGCTCGCGCTGGAGCATAAGCCGGACGCGATCCTGCTCGATCTGATGATGCCCAACACGTCGGGTTTTGAGCTGTGCCAAAGTCTCCACACCCTCAGTTATACCTCGCGAATCCCGATCTTCATTGTGAGCGGAGAATCCGCTGTGAAATACCGGGAACATGTTGCTTCACTCGGCGCGAAAGGATTTTTTGAGAAACCAGTCAATTTTACCGATTTGAAGAAGCGCCTCGCGGAGGAGATCCAGGCCCAACACCCAGAGCGCCGGGCTCACGTCCGCGTGCGCATGCGGCTCATTCTGAAACTTAAGGGACAGGATGAAGCGGGCCGATCTTTCGAACAACTCACCACCACCGAAAATGTGAGCGCCAACGGATTTCTGTGCAACTTTGCTGTCGCACTCGGCAAGGACGCGATATTAGACGTTTTTATCGCGTCTACTGGACAAGACTGCTATGTCGGCAAGGTGCGGGCGGCCCGCATTGAAGCGCCCGATACCCAGTGGCAACGCTGCGGCTTTCAGTTCGTCGAACGCTCGAAGGACTGGATTCTGCAAGACCAACTCATCTGAACTTCTCAGATTGGCTGCGCCGAGGGAGAAGCATCTTAAAGATCCGCGGGAACCGCCGAGTCATCCTCTCCGGCAAGACGCCGAGGGCCTTTAACATGAAAACGGAGGCTGGTACATGTTGAATGTAAGCGAGGCGGCCGCGTTGGAGAAGCACAAGAATAATGTCAGGCGCAGTACGCGCTTGTCGCGGCGGATTCCGATTGTGATCACGAGCATGGATCCCGCGTACAACTTTTCCGGGAAATACGAGACCGTGGTGGTGAATGCACATGGATGCGGGGTTGTTGTGCCCGAGCTGCTGCAAACTGGAACGCCGGTGTCGGTTGAGTTGATTTCCAACGGCCGGAGTAAGAATGGCAGAATTGTGCTGGCAATCTCGGTCGTTGAAGGCACTTCGTGGTTATTGGGGCTGGAGTTCGACATTCCGTCGGGTAACTTCTGGGAGGTTGAAAATCCTCCGGCTGATTGGCCGCCCTGAAGATGGTGTGTGTTGAAACTTTTGAACAGAACTTGAAGACATCACTGGACCATGATGAAAGGCGCGACTGGGTCATGTTTTAAGGTTCGACTTGAGTGCGGCCAGTTGTTCTGCAGAAACTACCGTCACCCTATCCCGCCCGCTCGATTTAGACTCATAGAGGCATTGATCCGCGATTTCGAGGAGTCCGGCGCAGGTTGTGCCGTGCTCCGGAAATGCGGCCACACCGGCCGAAAGCGTGAGTGGACCCAGAAGATGGTTCTTATACTTTAACCGCAGCTGCTTTACTTCGGAGCGCAGCACGTTGGCCCGGATCGCTGCGTCCCGAGAAGATGACTCCGGCAGAATAATGGCAAACTCCTCCCCACCATAACGGCAGCATATGTCGGTGGCGCGAAAGAAGTTGCGCAACAGATCGGCGAGAGACTGGAGTACCAAATCTCCCGCGTCATGGCCGAAACTATCATTGAATCCTTTGAAGTGGTCAAGATCCAGAAAGATAACAGCGAGGGCTTGTTTCTTGCGGCCCGCGAGTTGCAGCTCTCTTTCGAACGATTCTTCCAGGAATCGCCGATTGAACAAGCCGGTCAGC
>JAUTWY010000189.1 GCA_030838305.1 Acidobacteriaceae bacterium | reverse complement strand
TAATACAGCGTGACCGGAAAGCGGCCCAAGCCGTAGACGCTAACGCCGCCTTTTTCGCCGACCTTGAAGATCAGGTCGCCGCTGCGCTTCTTGATATCTACTTCTTTTTCCAACTGAGACAAGCGTGCTTTGAGTTCTTCGTAAGTCGGTTCCGACATGCATTCCCTCGCTAGTAAAATTTGATGGCTGCCTGACACGCGCAGGACCGCAAGCATAATAGTTCAGCCCTATAATAACTTGCCGGGCGTTGCCTTGTGCAATGCAACCGTTATAGGGTAGAAAGAATCTAGCCCATTGCAGGAACCTATGCGGCAGTCGTTTCGATGGTTGACATGTCTCTGCCTGTCCTTGATGTTGTGGACGGTGGTGGCGGAGTCTACGCACAACCATCCCGTCAAAACCGGATCCGCCTCCTGCTCTATCTGCGTTGTAGCGCACAGCACGGCGCCCGCGGCGAGTTCGCATCAAGGCAGGCCGGTGCTTTCCGCAATCGGCGTTCTGCAAGATGAAGAAGTCAGCGCCAAGGCCCGGCTTGGCGTTTTTGACTTTGGCATTCGCGGTCCTCCTGCCGTTTAGGGATTCCTACAGACAAACGATCAAACTCCGGCGTCACCGCCGGGCGATCCCTATTTTTTCTACGTCTCTCAGGAGGGCTAATGCCTACTTCATCCAAATGGCGATTCATCGCCATTGCTATTTTCGCCGTCACTTTGTTAACCATCTCAGTCAACGCTCAATCAGTGGGAAACTCTGGTTCGATCAACGGGAGTGTGGTTGATCCAACGGGCGCAGTGGTCGCCAACGCTAGGGTTACGATCCACAATCCGGTGAGCGGTTTCGATCGCTCTACAACCACGGATGCTTCGGGAAGGTTCAACTTCACAAACATTCCATTCAATCCCTATCACCTAACCATAGCCGCGGAAGGCTTTTCGTCTTACGCGCAGGATGTGGAGCCTCGGTCGGCTGTGCCCGTCAGCGTTGCGATCAAATTGCAAGTGGCGGGATCGACGACGCAAGTGACGGTTGAGGCCGGAGCCGACCTGGTGGAGAATGATTCCACGTTTCACACCGATGTGGACAAGAATCTGTTCGACAAGCTTCCTCTGGAAAGTGCGTCATCGTCTGTCAGTTCGCTGGTTACGCTGGCCACCCCGGGAATCTCGGCCGATTCCAATGGGCTGTTCCACGGTCTGGGCGATCACGCGGAAAATTCGTTCGTGGTCGACGGTCAGCCCATCACCGACCAGCAGAGCAAAGTGTTTTCTAATCAGATTCCTCTCGATTCGATTCAATCGATGGAAGTCATCGCTGGTGCGCCACCCGCCGAATACGGTGACAAGACCAGCGTCGTCATCAATGTCACGACCCAGTCGGGGCAAGGAGTTACCACACCCCACGGCAAGGTTACGGCTTCCTACGGTTCCTTTGGGACTTCCAACCTGGACTTGAATCTTGCCTACGGCGGCCAGAACTGGGGCAACTATATCTCGGTGAGCGGACTAAACAGCGGCCGCTTTCTCGATCCGCCTGAGTTCACCGTGATGCACGACAAAGGCAATGAAGAAAATCTGTTCGATCGAGTGGACTATCAGATTACTGGCGCCGACTCTGTTCACGTGAATTTCTCGTATACGCGCTCCTGGTTCCAAACTCCGAATTCGTTTGATGCCCAGAATGCGACGGCATGGAACGGCGTCACCGTCGACAATGGCGGACTCGACCCCAACGGCAATGTGGTGGGACCGGCGGACCAGCGTTCGCAAATCAGGACCTTCAATATCGCTCCGTCGTGGACACGATTGATCAATCCGACGACCGTGTTCACACTCGGCGCCTTTGTCCGGCGCGACCAGTACAATTACTATCCCAGCGGCAATCCCTTTGCCGATCTTTCACCAGATTTACAGACCGAGACAGTGAGCCAAGACCGGACGCTGACAAACGCAGGCATTCGATCGAATGTCTCTTATGTAAAGGGAAGTCACAACGTGAAGGCGGGCGCCACCTATGAGCAAACGTTCTTGAGGGAAAATACTTCCCTGGGGATCGTCGACCCCACGTTCCTGCCGGGACTTACAGACGCAAACGGTCTGCCCTGCTATGACTCGGTGAATAACGTCGCCCTGGATGCCCCTTGCACAGACCTCCTTCCCCACGACCTTACCCGCCAGGGTGACCTTTATACGTTTCGTGGACGCACTGACGTTAAGGAACTCGCTCTTTACATCCAGGACGCGATTACTAAAGGGAACTGGGCGTTGAATCTTGGTCTGCGTGGCGACTTCTACAACGGGCTGACCACCCATCGGGAGGCTGAGCCGCGCGTGGGCGTCGCCTACAACATCAAGCGCACCAATACTGTGCTTCGCGCTTCCTATGCCAGAATACTGGAGACTCCTTTCAATGAGAACCTCGTGCTGGCCAGCCTGGGGTGCGGCGACGTGGTTTTGAATCCGCTACTTGGCTGTTCCGCATCCGGGATAACCCCGTTTAGCCCGGGATGGCGCAATGAGTTCCACGTCGGCGTCCAGCAGGCGTTCGGGCGTTATTTGGTGTTCTCCGGCGAGTATATTTGGAAGTACACGCACAACGCTTATGATTTCAGTATTCTAGGGGCCACTCCGATCACGTTCCCGATCGAATGGCGCAACTCCAAGATTCCCGGATTCGCGGGAAGAGTAAGCGTGCCCAACTACCACGGTTTTTCAGCTCTCATGGTGTTCTCGAGCGTGGCCGCGCGCTTTTTTGCCCCACAACTAGGCGGAGCCGGAGCGACTCCCTCGGCGCCTGGCGGAGTATTCCGCATCGACCACGACGAGAAATTCAACATGACGACTCACTTCCAGTACCAGCCCTGGAGTCGTGGTCCGTGGATGGGATTCAACTGGCGTTATGACAGCGGCTTAGTCGCCGGTGCAGTGCCATTCGGAGACGGCATCAACCCTGTAGATCTGGCAGGCAGCGGTCTCACTGCCGACCAGGAGTTCCAGGCTGGCTTGGCTTGCAACGGTGTGCGCGCGACTCCGACAACCGCTCTGCCTAATTCGTGCCCTGCCGCTGGATTCACTTCGAGCCTGGTCAAGATTCCGGCAGCTGGCACGGAAAACGATGACCACAACCCGCCGCGCATTGCGCCTCGGCATCTTTTCGATCTCGCTTTAGGGCATGACAACGTGCTTCACGGAGATAAATACAAAGTGAGTGCGCAGCTGACGGTCATCAACCTGACCAACAAATACGCGCTCTACAACTTTCTTTCCACGTTCAGCGGCACCCACTATGTAACGCCTCGGACGCTCACGGGGGAGATCGCCTTCCACTTTTGATGGTCTTCGCAAGAGGGGCTCCGACGGACATGAAGTCGTCGCCCCTCTTTTTTTTCAGTGTTGGAACATCGTCAAGCCAGTTTCTTCTCCGAAAAGGCACCTCACCGAAAAGCATGTCAATCGAGTAAAATTGGGTAAATTTGCAGCCAGAATCAATATTCAATACATCTAAAGTCGATACCTGCTTGCTACTTTTCCGCGCGAGTTGCGGAGCACCAGAAACTGGCGCGAGGGGATGAAGGGATATCCCTGCACCGATCCATTGGAGCGTTTATTTTGAGAACTCTACAAACTTGCCTGCTAATGTTGGCGATAACCGCGCGTTTGGCGGCTCAGGACCCCAACCCACCCACGCCAGAAACGGGACACATTACCGGCACCGTTACTGATGTGAATAACGAGACTCTTTCTGGCGCTACCGTCGCTCTCCAAGGCCCCGGCCTCAAAGTTCCCCGCAAGGTCCTGTCGGATGACAATGGATTCTTTGAGTTTGACCAGCTCGATCCCGGAACCTATCGCGTAACGATCACAGGCAAGGAGTTTGCCGACTGGACTTCGCCCGACTTCACCGTCCATCCGGGCCAGTATCTGATCCTCGCGAACACCAAGCTCCGCGTCGCGGAGGCGATGACAACGGTAAATGTGGTCGATTCCCCGGAGAAGGTCGCCACCGAGCAGGTCAAGATCGAGGAGACGCAGCGCATATTCGGCATGATCCCTAATTTCTACGTCGTCTATGACCCTAACCCCGTGCCGCTCACCACGAAGCTGAAGTTCCAACTCGCTGTGAAAAGCTCCACCGATGTTGTCACGATTCTCGGGATAGCAGTGCTTGCGGCCATGAACCAAGCGGGTGACACTCCCGACTACGTCCAGGGTTGGAAGGGCTACGGGGAGCGCTTTGGCGCTGCCGCTGCCGACAGCTTTTCCGACATCATGATCGGTGGCGCCATCCTGCCCTCGCTGCTACACCAAGACCCCAGATACTACTACCAAGGGACAGGCACGAATAAGTCTCGCACCCTCCACGCTCTCTCCAGCCCATTCGTGTGCAGGGGAGACAACGGACGGTTGCAGCCCAACTACTCCAGCATAGGTGGCGATCTAGGTTCGGCGGCGCTTTCCAACGCTTACTATCCTGCGTCGAACCGCGGCGCACAGCTGGTCTTCGAGAATTTGTTTCTCTCCACCGGAGAACGCATGGTGAGCAGCATAATGCAAGAATTCGTCCTGCCTAGGTTAACGCCAAAGGCCAAACATAAGAACTAGTTGCAGAGGAGACGGCAAGCGGCACTTGGGATTCGAAAAACCGGCAACCACGACGCAGAAGGTCCTTCTCATCGTACGGCGCATGCGTCGTTCTAGATCGCGTCCGGCTTGAGAATAGTGCCCTTGCTGATTCTGCTGTTCATAACCACCCGTATCGGATTCGCGAAGTGCAAGTGGCGAACGCATCCGTCTTCGTCCTCGGAAGGCTGCGCGCTCAGCCATTCCCAGTCCACCGAACCTTCGCCCGCATCGGGATTCACGGTGAAGTAACCGATTTGAAATGCGGTTAGGTTCTGAAAGAAATGGCTGCCCTGCGAAGGGGTCACACGAAAATCGCGGAACCCAGCCTCGACGATGACGCGCGCGCCGGAGATTTCGTCCCACTCCACCGGAATTCCCAGCCAGGGATCATTCGATCCCCAGCGACCCACTCCAATCAGGAGATAGGGCCGGTTCTCGGCGCTGAGCAAGCCATTGAGATGCGCAACCGCTTTGGCGACTTCCTGGCTACGGCTGCGTTCGAAGCGTTGCGAGTCGACGACCACGATGTCATACAAACTCTCGACGCGCCCGTTTCCCAGCACCTTGCTGCTTTGGCAAAGCAATTGTCGCGGATCAACGTTGTCGACGAGCAGATCGTGGTGATCGCGCGATAGAGTCAGAGGGCGAACTTGCAAAAAACCAAACTCTGCCGCTTCGCCAGTTCGCTGGGGCAGGCGAACCGCAAACTCGATTTCGACGGGAATCCCCAACGCATCTTCCCCTGCCTTCACCAGCGTTTCGAGAATCGCAGCCAGCGGAAACAGGCCGTGTTTGAGCATCGGAGCGAAGCTCACAATGCGCATGCCGGGCCGGCTCAGGCCGTCGTAGACAGCCTGATTATCGACCGAGTAGGTCGAACCGACGGCGGACAGCGTTCCATCTGATTCGGCGGCGTCGAGGCTGTATCGCATCTCGTGCAGATGGCCGGGACGTCCTTGAGGAATGCCGTCCAACTCGAGAGCCCAAAACTCGGTTTGGGAGTTCGCGAGGATGTCATCGACCGAAGAAAATTGCAATAGACTCTGGGGATAGCGTGGGCAGAAGCTCAGACACTTCCCGCCATCGACCACGGCTCGACCCAATCCTAAAGCCACTGCGGCGATTCCATCCGCGAAGGTCATCGGCGGTATGGGATAGAAATTGTGTGAGCGCACCACCCCTGAGAAATCGGGATAAAAACGGCATCCGTGCGCGGTACCCACAAGTTGCTGAACAATTACAGCCATCTTTTCTTCTTCCAGGCGGTAAGGAGTGGCGCGTACGTAGGCCTTGGCGTGGCGGCTGAACGTGGAGGCGTAGACGCGCTTGATGGCGTCGATTAATTCCGCTAAGCGTACGTCGGGATCTGCCGACTGATTGCCCAGCATGAACGTTTCATACACTCCGGTAAACGGTTGGTACTGCGAGTCTTCGAGCAAGCTCGACGAGCGGACCGCAAGTGGATACTCCACTTGCTCAAGGTAGGCCTTTAAGTCATCTTGCAACTTGGCGGAGAGCGGGGCAGACAAAAACCTTTCTAGAATCTCGGCGTCGTCTTCGCATTGCAAGACAAAATCGAGCAGGTTATTTTCCGTCATGAACTGATCGAAGGCATCGGTGGCCAGAACCAGGGCGGGCGGCACCGCGATGCGAATGCCGGGAAAACGCCGCACAATGCGGCTCTTGCGCAAAAGATGGCGAATGAAGGCGAGGCCACGGGCCTTGCCTCCCAACGATCCAGCTCCGATGCGCAGGAAACTTGATTCCGAAGGTTTGAAAGTATCGGCGTTGAAGTCGCCGATGACCAGTTCGCTTTGCTCGCGCCGGTAATCGTTGATGGATTCAATCAGGTCGCTGCGCAAGTGTTCAGGACCGGTAAAGTCGGAAACCTTGCGAGGCCGCAACTTCGCGGCCAGAGCAAATTCCGTTCGAGCCATCAGCCAATGAGAAAAGTGGTTGCTCTGCGCGTGGTAGGTCAGGCTTTCGGCGGGAACGATCTGCAACTGTTCTTCGAGCTGATTTAAGTCCTTGGCGCGGCCTACTTCCCTCAGGTCCGGCAGACGAAATACGAAATCGCCAAAGCCGAACTGCTCGGTGAGAATCCGGCGCAGATCTTTTAATAACGTAGGCGAGCGCTTGCGCAAGAAGGAATATCCCTCGGCCTGCGCGCGCGGACGGAATTCCGTCCGGCTGGTCTGAAGAACTACAGGCACATCGGCTACGAGAGCCTTCATCAGGCGGGCCAGCTCAAAGCCCGCCTCAGGGCTGAGTTTCCCTTCCCAGGGAAATTCCACGTCCGAAACAAGGCCAAACAGGTAATCGCGATACTCCTGCACCAATTGTGCCGCATCTTCAAAGTTCGAACTCAGTAAAATTTTCGGGCGGGCCTGCATCCGCACAAGTTTGTGCGCAACGTTGATGCCTTCCTGAATGACGCGGCGAGACTGCTTGATCAGCTCGGTATAGATCACCGGCAGGAACGACGAATAGTAACGGATGTTGTCTTCCACTACGAGCAACACCGGCACTCCCATGGCGCGGGTGTCGTGTAAAACGTTGCGCTTGTCCTCAATATATTTGACGATGGCGATGAGGATGCGCGCATTTCCCTGCCACAAGAAAATTCGTTCGATATTGGTGATCGGATTTCGGCTGATGAAGTTCTTCACTTCGCGGTAGTCGTAGGCCAGCACGACCACAGGGACATCAAGGCCTGCCCGCTTCACCTCGCGCGCCAACTCGGCGGCGGTCATATCGCCCACGGCGAGGTTCGTGACAATCAGATTGAATCGCGGCTGCGAACGAGCTAGTTCCAGCGCCTCAGCGCAGGAGGCGACGTGTGTAATGCCGGGAATGTGTTGTGGATTCAGTTCGAGCGATTCATCGATCAGCAGCTCGTTGAGGCGGCCGTCTTCGCGGAGAATGAATGAGTCGTAGAGGCTGGAGACCAGAAGAATGTTCTGGACCTTGAAGGGCATTAGGTTGTCGAAGCCTTCGAGGCGGGCCTCGGCATCGAGGAGGGGCTCGGCGATGGTGCGGGTGGTCATGCAGCCATATCCTAGGTCGTTCTGCCAGCATCAAACAGAGGCGGGGTGGAACGCATGCACCGCGATTTCAGAAGCCGCACGCACGGCCGGGCTTCGCCCGACTGGACAGCCGAGGGCGGCTGTCCCCGCATGTCTCATCTCTACATCTTCTACTTTTCTACACCAAGCCCTGATCCAGCATGGCATCGGCTACTTTCATGAAACCTGCAATGTTGGCACCGTTGACCAGGTTGCCGGGCGTGCCGTATTTCTCCGCCGTTTCGTAGCAGTTGCGGTGGATGGCGATCATGATTTTGTGCAGCCGGTCATCCACTTCCTCTCGGGTCCAGGAAATACGCGCGCTGTTCTGCGACATTTCGAGACCCGATGTGGCCACGCCGCCCGCGTTCGCCGCCTTTGCCGGACCATAGAGAATCTTGGCATCCAGAAATAGTTTGGTAGCTTCGAGCGTGCTCGGCATATTCGCGCCCTCAGCGACCAGATTGATGCCATTCTTCAATAAGTTCGCAGCATCTTTTGCGGTGATCTCGTTCTGCGTGGCGCTGGGGAAAGCGCAATCCGCCTTGATATTCCACAGCGGGTTGTGCTCCAGCTTCATATCCGTCGGCATGAAGATCGCTTTCTTGTAGCGGTCCGAATAATCACGGATGCGCCCACGGCGTACATTCTTTAGTTCGAGTACATAAGCTAGCTTCTCGCGATCGATGCCATCGGGATCGTATATCACGCCATTCGAATCAGACACGGTCACCGGCTTCGCACCGAGATCGAGCAGCTTCTCGATGGTGTATTGCGAGACGTTGCCGCTGCCGGAAACCAGACAGAGTTTGCCATCGAACGAGTCCTTGCGGCTCTTTAGCATTTCTTCGGCGAAATACACGCAGCCGTAGCCGGTAGCTTCCGGACGAATCAAAGATCCGCCCCAGTTCAACCCCTTGCCTGTAAGCACTCCGGTAAATTCATTGCGCAACCGCTTGTATTGCCCGAAGAGGTAACCGATCTCGCGTCCGCCCACGCCAATATCGCCGGCGGGAACATCCGTGTTCGGGCCGATGTGGCGCTGCAGTTCGGTCATGAAACTCTGGCAGAAACGCATCACTTCGTTGTCGCTCTTACCTTTCGGGTCGAAATCCGAACCACCCTTCCCGCCGCCCATGGGCAGCGTGGTCAGCGAATTCTTGAAGACCTGTTCGAATGCCAAGAACTTTAAAATGCCAAGATTCACCGAGGGATGGAAGCGCAAGCCGCCTTTGTAGGGTCCGATCGCGCTATTCATCTCAATGCGGAAACCGCGGTTCACCTGCACCCCGCCCTGGTCGTCCACCCAAGGCACGCGAAACATCAGAACGCGCTCCGGCTCGACGATTCTGTCGAGGATACGGTTTGACTGGTACTCGGGGTGCTTCGCCAAAACTAAACGCAGGGAATCGAATACCTCCCGCACTGCCTGATGGAATTCAGGTTCGGCCGGATTCTTCGCCTTTACACTGCTCATCACATCTTCAATGTAATCGCCGGGAGCTTTGATTCCGGACGAGGTGAGAGTGCTAGAAGTCATGGTCCTACCTCCGTAGGTACTTCAGTGATTATCGCCGCATGGGATTGACGCTTTCAGTCCCAGCCTTTGAAAGGATACGCCTGTTGGGTCTGCAAGCAACTGGTTTCATGATTGGGAAAGTGATGAATCCGGAACGCCTTGCTATACTTGGCCGGACAGCCGAGGGGGCTGTCCCTGCGTTTCCGTTACAGAATTCTTTCGTGGGTGTAGCCGTTCGCGCTAAGAGCGGAAATCAGTTCCGCGATGTGGTCAGGGCCGCGGGTCTCCATGGTGATGTCGATGGCAGTGTCTCCCAGATTCACATTGTGATAGGCGCGGTCATAGGAGGTCTCGACAATGTTGGCGCGATGCTGGGCAAGAATGCCGGTAAGCCGGTGCAAGGCTCCGGGATAGTCGGGCAGATGAACACGCAGGCGGACCAGACGCCCATCTTTGACCAGGCCGCGCTCAATGATGCGGGCCAGCAGCGTTACATCGATATTGCCGCCACTCACTACGATGGCAATTTTCTTTGCGGCGTGATCTTTAATCGTTGGGATCCGACGATTCACCAGCGCGGCCAGCGCCGCCGCGCCCGCTCCTTCGGCAAGAACTTTTTCTCTTTCCAGTAGCAACAGCACGGCGTTCGCAATCTCTTCTTCTTCCACGGTCACAACGTCGTCCACATATTTCTGGATCAACGGGAGAGTGCGCTCACCCGCGCGCCGCACCGCGATGCCATCGGCAATGGTTACGGCAGAAGGTAGTGTCACTGGTTTCCCGTCTGCCAGCGCGACCTTGACTGAAGGCAGTCGCGCTGGTTGAACTCCAATCACCTGAATGCGCGGATTCGTTTCCTTCAGCGCGCAGCTGATGCCGCCGATCAGCCCACCGCCCCCGATAGGCACGATCACCGCCTCAAGATCGGGATACTGCTCGAGCAATTCAAGGCCGAGAGTTCCCTGCCCTGCGATCACGGCGTCATCGTCAAAGGCATGAACGAACGTGAGATGATCCTGCGCACTGAGGCGCAACGCCTCGTCAAAAGCCTCATCGTAATTCGCGCCATGGAGCACCACGTCGCCGCCATATCCGCGCGTTGCCGAGACTTTGATCAGCGGCGTCGCCAGCGGCATCACGATCTTTGCCCGGATGCCGAGCTTGGAAGCATGATAGGCGACGGCCTGCGCATGGTTGCCAGCCGAGGCAGCGATCACTCCTTGCGAACGCTCGTTGGCGGTGAGGCTCAGCAGCTTATTCAACGCGCCCCGTTCTTTGTAGGCGCCGGTTCGCTGCCGGTTCTCCAGTTTCAGGAAGATGGAATTGCCGGTGAGTTCGGAAAATGTTTCCGACCGCGTGCACGGAGACACGTGGATCGATTTGCGAATCCGGCCGAGAGCGGACTGAATTTCCGGGAGCGTGACCATTCTTGAGCTGATTGCGGCGGAAGTCGCCATTTTACCTGAACTGCCGATGGAGCCTTCACGATACAGGATGCTCAGACCGGGTGACCGAAAATCACCAGGGTGAAGGTGCAGAAAAATCCATGCGCCTCATCAAAATTGACGATTGTACTTTGGCGACATTTCCGGTTAGACAAGTAGCATGGCGAAGAGTCGCCTTACATTCTCGAACGATCATGATGCGTGTGGGGTAGGTTTCATCGCGCAACTGCGCGGAGCCCCGTCACATGCCGTGATCGAGCGCGGACTTAGCGCCCTCAGGCGCCTGGCCCATCGCGGAGGGGTGGACGCCGATGGCCGCAGCGGTGATGGCGCCGGTTTGCTGGTAGCGATTCCGAAGCCTTTCTTCCGCAAAGCCGCTCGCGCTGAGGGCATCAACCTGCCTGAAGAGTTTGGCGTCGGCATGGTGTTTCTTCAGCCGGGCAATGAAACTCGCGCGTTAGATGCACTTCGCACGATCGTTTCAAAATACGATCTCTCATTTCTTG
>JAUTWY010000158.1 GCA_030838305.1 Acidobacteriaceae bacterium | reverse complement strand
TGGTAAATGATTCCTTCGTCACTGTGGCCTTGGGTGCGAAGCGCCTCGACTCTATATTTAATCGTCGTAGCGACCTCCTCGAATCATTGCAATTTGGCGAACTCTGAGGTGGCTTGCTTGAGGATGAGGATGTTGGGATCGGCATCTTTCCAGAGAGTGAGGAGAGCGGTGTAGGCGGCGCGGGATTTGGCTGGGTCACCTGCGAGGGCATAGGAGCGGGCGAGACCGAGATGGGCCAGCGCGCCGATGGGTTCGTTGCCCACGACGCCACGCCAATCCACGATTTTCTGAAACTCGGCCGCGGCTTGCGCTCCTTGATGAGAAGCGAGAAAGGCTTGGCCTCGAACATAGACGGGATAGAGATTGGTCCAGAAGGTGCTGCTGCCGGGAACGCCTAATTCGTACGGTGAGGCGACGGCGAGAGCTTGGACAGCCCTTTCAGGCGATCGGTGAGGAGAGTTGAGAAGAAGCTGGGCGTGAAGAGTGGGCAAATAATTAAAGCCCACGACAGTGTCATCGGGAAAGCGTTTCTCCAAATCTTCAGCGAGCGCTTAAGCGCGCGCCGAATCGCCAATCACAGCAAGCGCCAAGGCAGCAACGTACTGAGCATCGCGACCGTTGGACTTTGCGAGTGTGCCGGCAGCGTGTTGCCTGGCCTCCGAAGCGTTTCCGTAGAGCGCTTCCCAAAGCGACGCGGCGGCCTCGCAACCTGCCTCCATCTCTTTTTCTCCGGCACGATCGGCAGATGTTGCGGCCTGGCGAGACAAATCACGCGCGGCGGCGAGCTTGCCAGAGTACGCAGCGCTACTGGCTTGCAGATAGAGCATGATGTTTTCTTTTCCAGGTTTGCCGGAGGCCCACGATACCTGTTTTGCCATGCCGGCAAGATCGTTGGTAAGAAAGGCGAGTTGATAAAGATAGAGGCGCAGATCGCCGGAATCGAGATTCTTTGACAAAGCTTCGTCGGCCGCAGCACGAGCTTCGTCCAAGCGGTTCAAACGAATTAACGCGATGACGAGATTGCCGACATTGAGGCTCTCCGAGGGGCTGAGACGTAGGGATTCGCGAAATTCGCTCAGAGATTTTTCGTACTGTCCGAGAGTTTGATAAATAACGCCCAGATTTAACGGAGGCACCTGCTCACGCGGATAGATCTGCGCCCAGAGCTCATAAGCCTGGCGAGCCTTTTCCATGTCCCCGGTGACGAAGTGATGGTAGTGAGACTCGATATAAAACTTTTCCCATTCACTGACGCGCGACCGAAGGTCGTAGGCTTTGGAGGTGTTCTCTGCGGACAGCTTTTTTTCGCCAAGGTTGTGATACGCGGTTCCTAACATGGCGTAAGCCATAGCGAATTTTGGGTCGAGCTCGATGGAACGCCTCAGCAGCGGGACAGCGCCGGTGTAGTCTCCTTTTCCCTGCATGGTCATTCGTCCCAGGCTGTAGGCCTGCAGGGCTTCGAGGGATGGCGTAGTAGCTTGCTCGATGGGAGTGTCGAGTTTCTGGACGGTTTTGAGAGACTCGCCCAGTTTTTCGCGCAACTTTGTGGAAGCTTCGCCGAGGGCCTTCAGGACATTTTCTTTTCCATTGGCAGTGACTTGTTCCTGGGCCAGGTAATCACCGGTCTGACAATTCACGGCGTTCACGCCGATGACATACTGGCTGCCAAGATTGGAAATGGAACCGGTTAGATACGCTTTGCTTCCGGCGCGCTGGCACACATCGGCGATAACCGCGGGTGAAAGTTTGGCGTCAGGAGGCTTTCCCATGAGCCGCAGAGTTTGCTGAATGCGCTGCTCGGAGAGCAGGCTTAAGAAAGGTGACTGCTGTAGTTGTGCGGCCAGACCCTGACGTAATGTGTCGTCAAAAATGGCGTCGCCGGTTTTGTTGGTGAAGTCGGCGAGGACGATGGTGTCCATGCGATTCAAGGCGTGAGCGGGGCGCGCGGTGTGATACCAAGCGACGAGAATAAAAACAACTACAAGCAGCGCGCTGCCGCCTGCGAGTTTTTTCCAACGGGAGTGAGATGGTCGAGGCTGAGGAACAAAGTCAGATCGCGTTACGTTGCCGGATTCCACCTCGCGTTTGAGTTGCTGCAAATCTGAGCGAACTGCCGCGGCCGAGGAATATCGCTGCGTTTTGTCTTTTTCCAGGCACTTGCCGATGATCTCTTCGAGCCCGACGGGAATTTGAGGATTAGCAATTCGAATGGGAGCAGGACTGCGGGTGAGAATGGATTCGATAATGACGCCACCAGTTCTGCCGCCGAAAGCTTGATGCCCACTGGCCATTTCATAGAGCAGGAGGCCAAAGGCGAAAATATCCGTGCGGGCGTCGAGATCGTCGCCGCGAATTTGCTCCGGCGACATGTACGCGGGAGTGCCACTGATGACACCCACGAGAGAGACGGCCTCTTGCGCCTGATGGGAGGGTGAAGCGCCGGAATCGAGATGGGGCAGCTCTTTTGGAAGGAGCTTGGCCAAGCCGAAATCGAGAACCTTGGCTTGGCCGCGTTTGGTAACGAATACGTTAGCGGGCTTGATGTCTCGATGGATGATGCCGGCGGCGTGAGCGACATCGAGAGCGTCGGCAATCTGGATTCCAAGGTCAAGAACCTGCTCGACGGAGAGTGCCTGACGATGGATATGTTGGCTGAGAGTTTCACCGTCAATGAATTCCATGGCGATGAAGGAATGGTGGTCCTGTTCGCCAACATCATAAATTGTGCAGATGCCGGGGTGATTGAGAGCGGAAGCGGCGTGCGCTTCGCGGCGGAAACGCTCCAACGCCTGGGGATCCTGCTCCAAGTTATCGGGGAGAAATTTCAGAGCGACGACGCGGTCAAGGCGGGGGTCCAAGGCCTTGTAGACGACACCCATTCCGCCAGCGCCGAGTTTTTCCAAGATGCGATAGTGAGAGATGGTCCCGTCAATCATGGCGAGCCCGTCGTTTAGCGGGGACGATTCAAATCACAAGGTCTGATCGTTAAGCCTGTCCTCCGCGGCGGCTTTTGGCCTATCCACCTTGGGGGGCTTCGGAGATCCCAACATATTGAGGACGCGGGCGCCTTCACCATATGCGTCCAAGTCGAGAAGCGATTCCAGTTCAAAGGTTACATTTTTGCTGCAAACAGTGCAGACGAGTGCGCCGTAGGCTGCGCCGCCTTGTGGGACGAACATGTTAAAGCGCATGACACGGTCGCAGCAGACGGGAACCCAGACATTAGTTTGCGCTGGACTCATGAGTCACCCATGCAAAAGCAATTGCCCGGGATTGTACACCGAAACGCAGTTGGTGGGTGGGAGTCGGAGGCATGGATCAGCTTTGCTTAATTCGTTTTGAGGATTTTGCTGTCAATGGTTTCGCTTCGTGGATCGGACTGACTCCGGATGACGCGCCGCTATTGAGATAACCGCGATTAGCGGGTTGGCTGCTTCGGCCAGGTCCATGCATACCAGACGATAAGTAGCGTCAGGGTGATTTCTATCAATCCGAAAAGGATATAGTAGTGCCAACCACCTCTGATCACCACCATCATGATCACGCTGTATACCGCGCCGAATACGATATTCATCCAGCGATTCACTGCTACCGGCAGGACGAGCGACAGAAATGGCATCAGACTGGGAATTACCATGACCGCAGCCTTCCCCAGCAAGACTCCTTGAGAGATTGCACCGAAAGGCATTCTTCCCGCGAGCATGTCCTGCAATTTTCCAGGCTGGTGAAGCTCGAAATAGTCGCCATAGATGTAAAAGAACATTACGGAAGACCACAACGCGAAGAGCTTGAGCCTCACATGGACCTTGCTGTCCACGAATGCCGCGGCGTGCCTCACCTCCATCATCGGGATCTCCAAATCCTTACGTGTATGCTTGACTTCTAGGGCAGTACTTCGATCTGAAGATATAACGCGGAACGCAGCACAACGTTTCGCCCTTCTTCACAGATGAGTTAGCGGGGTACGATGCACAAGCCAGAGATGTAAATTGAAATTTCGGATGGAGGTGTTTTTTGCGAAGCCACGTTCTGTGGATTTTGGCGTTGGTGCTGGTGTATGGGGCGGCGGTTCCCTGCCGGGCACAGGATAAGGTCACGATTCTTTATGATGCGTTCGGGGAATCAAAAACGCTTACGAAGGATTGGGGATTTTCGGCGTTGGTGGAGCACGACGGAAAGCGGATTTTGTTCGATACGGGGAATGATGCCGCGAAATTTGAACACAACGTGAAGGCGCTGGGTGTAGACCTGACGAAAGTGGATTTTGTGGTGATCTCGCACCGGCACGCCGATCACGCGACGGGATTGAAATATGTACTGAGAGTGAATCCCAACGTTACGGTGTATGTGCCCGCGGACGGGTCGAACGGATTCGGGGGAGCGCCGATTCCGAAGGGGTTTCTGCGGGCAGATGAGAGCTTGCCCGCGACGATGCGGTATTTCGCGGGAACACCGCCGGAAAATCTGGCATTCGGCAAGTTGTATGACACCGGGAATTTTGTGTTGGTGAATCAGTTGACGGAAGTAACGCCGGGAATTTTTCTGGTGCGGACAGTTTCGCAGAAGGAAGGAACGAAGGAGTTGCCGGAATTGACGCTGGCGATTAAAGGACCGAATGGATTGCTGCTGGTGGACGGGTGCTCCCACGCGGGGATTGAAGCGATTCTGGAAGCGGCAAGCGCGGTGGATCCCAGGACGCAGATTGTGTTTGGGGGATTGCACCTGGTGACGACGCCGGTGGATGAGATAGATGCGCT
>JAUTWY010000124.1 GCA_030838305.1 Acidobacteriaceae bacterium | reverse complement strand
CTGTCGCAGACGGTGATCTTCCTGACTTCGAACCTGGGAGGGGGAGAAATCACAGAATTGATGCAAGGCGGGATGGGTTTCGTCCAGCCCAAGGACATGCCAGCCAAGGGATTAAATGAGAAGGTGGGGAGGACGGCGGTAGAAGCGGCACGGCGGAAGTTTTCGCCCGAGTTTATGAACCGCTTGGACAAAGTGGTGGTGTTCCATCCGTTGAAGCGCGAAGAACTTGATGAAGTGCTGGACATTGAACTACGGCAAGTGCAGAAGCGGTTGTTGGACTGTGCGACGAGTCCCTTCCAGTTTCGGATAACGAACGAAGGAAAGCAATTCCTGCTGCAAGAGGGCACCGACCAAAGATATGGAGCACGCCACCTGAAGCGCGCCATCGAGCGCTACGTGGTTTACCCGATTGCGAGGCTACTCGCGACCGCGCAAGTGCGCTCGGGGGATGTCCTTCTGATCGATCGGCATTCTGGCGAAGAGCGGTTGGCCTTTACAAGGGAGGCGGAACAGTGCTCTTCCTATGCACAGACGCCTCATGCGGCGGCATATTTGATGCATCTTGCGACTGCAGAAGTTCGAGTTTAAGTGAATGTCGAGCGAGCAACAAATATCAGCTGTCGTCAGGAAAACGCTCCCGTTCTCCCATCCTGGAAATCGACTCCTGGATGCGGCGAGCGCAAGCAGTCAAACGCGGCTGCAATTGCTTCTGAACTGCGGCCTCAAACCGGCCATTGAGCTCTCAGCGCCCGCATGACGGCACTGCCCGTTGGTCCGGCACAGGTGACCGCGGGACTCTTCAATATTCTATTGTAATTTCAATAACTTTCCTTAACCAGTGCCTGGTATAAGACCTGCAAGGTTCATCTCAGGAAGCTGTCCAGCCGACGCTCGCGGCTCGCCTAGACGCTCCAGGGAGGCGCAATGCTACGCGTCGAGATGCACAATTCCGCGAACAGTTTGAGCCTCAAGCTTGAGGGCCGATTCACCGGCGATGACGCAGAGAGCACTCGCACGCTCATAACGCGCTGCCGCGAAGGAATGAGACTGGTCGTAGACCTAACTGATGTCATCTTCATCGATTCCGTTGGAGAAGAGGTCCTATCGTTTTTTGGCCGGTCCGGAGCGGAGTTCGCTGCTTCAACATCCTACACACTCGACGTATGCGAGCGCCTGGATCTACGCCTTGCTCGAGATGGGACATCGGATACCGACACGTCACGCCCTTCGCGGAGAAACGGCCGACGTACACCACACTCACCTTATTCCAAAAGCGAGAAACTTTGAAATCGCCGGTAAATACATCATTGCTAGAAATCCGGGTGCGAGTTTCCACGGCGTTTCCTCCGTCCTGCAATTTCCTCCGCCGCAGTCTGTCAGCAGTTTCGCCAGGAACTTACGGAATGCCCGGATGCGGGCAGCGGATGTCGCCCCTACAGCACCCGTGCCTCTCGCGC
Source organism: Acidobacteriaceae bacterium (assembly GCA_030838305.1). Taxonomy (GTDB): domain Bacteria; phylum Acidobacteriota; class Terriglobia; order Terriglobales; family Acidobacteriaceae; genus Sulfotelmatobacter. The sequence continues at coordinate 6,473 of JAUTWY010000124.1, read as the reverse complement.
GAATGATCTCAACAACTTGCGTGGGTGTTCTTTTGGTACGCGCGTTGCCTATCAATATGCGAAACCGCAACGCTCGATGTTGCTCAGGAGGGTTTATGTCATTGATTCTCGTATTTGCTCGCAAGTGGGTCGGGTGGTACCGCCTGCTGCGGTACCGCAAGGCATTCAGCTTCGCGGACTCCATTCGGTTCGGCCTGTGGTTAGCGCGTGGCTGACGAGGACAGGATCGCGTGATGAACACAGCCCTTGATTCGGATGAGGTAGGAACCGCGCAGCAGACATTTGCTGGCACCGTTTCGATTAATGATCCAGCCATCGACCAGGCACTTGTGGCAACTGCCAAGATGGGAGATCAGCAGGCATTTGAAACGCTTGTGAAACGCCATCGGACAAGAATTTTTGCGATTGCACTCCGGTACACTCGGGTTCGCGAAGACGCTGAAGATGTTGTCCAGCAGACTTTCCAAAAAACATTCCTTCACCTGAGCAACTTCGAAGAGAAATCCTCGTTCTCAACATGGCTAACGCGTATTGCAATTAATGAAGCTCTTATGTGTTTGCGCCGGGCTCGTGCACTACGCGAGGTATTTATTGGTGATGTAAGTAGCGACGAAGAGACAGCGCCGCACTTAGATGTCGTCGATGCGAGTCCGGACCCAGAAGCAAATTACTTGAAGCGCGAAGAGGCCGAAGTATTATCCGCAGCTATTGACAACTTGACACGACAACTGCGGACCGCGATCAAACTGCGGGAACTCGGTGAGTTATCCATCCAAGAGACGGCTCGACACATGCGTCTCTCTGTTGGCGCTGTTAAAGGCCACGTGTTCCGCGGCAAAAGGAAACTACGCAAGACACTGCGGGACCTTGGAATCAATGGGCGAGGCGCTCAACCATTGGGCGTAGGCCGCGTGGCTAATCAGAACTGTCCTAGTTGTGCGATGACAGTCGCAAAACCGCGTGCGATGTTGCCGGGCAGATGCGAACTTACTGGCCGAGCAGATTAGAAAAACTAAAGAAGGAGAAAAGAAGTGTTGACGCAACCGACTGAAAAGAGAAGGCCGATGTGGCAAAAATCTCAAAACTGGAGGGTCCGGAAGGTAAGGTTCTGTCCTGCACTGATCCTGGCGTTCCTCGCGTGCTCCGTGACGTACGCACAAGACGTGCGAACCAATTACATGCCAGGAACTGATTTTTCGAAATATCACACCTATGCATGGGTCGAGGACGTAAAGGGCATAGCCCGCATAGGTGGCCAGCCCGACCAGATCCTGGACACTCAGGTCAAGCAAGCGGTCGATTCCCAAATGGCGGCCAAGGGCCTGACTAAGGTGGTTGACGGCGATAAAGCCGATTTACTCCTTGGCTTCCAACTCGCCATCGACCGGGAGAAGCAAATAAACGGCTTCGCGAACGGCTGGGTCGGTTGGGGTTTGGGCGGTTGGGGCCCGTGGGGCGGCGGCCTCGATTCATTTTCGGCAAACACTTCGACCATTAACATCGGGACTTTCGTCCTTGGTATGTATGACCCTGCTGGAAAGAAGCTGGTTTGGATAGGTGCTGCACAACACGCGATTGATCCGAGCAAAAAACAGGAGAAAAACCAGGAAAGGCTCAACAAGGGAGCGCAAAAACTGCTGAAGGACTTCCCGCCGCGGCGCGGCAAATAAACCCGTCCCAGTTTGAACAGGGAAGAGAGCCTTATCGCTACTCTGGTCGCACGCGGTCGATGAGCTTCAATAAATGCGTTGTCCGCGTGCATTGAGTTTCGTCACTGGAATCATCCATGAACCCATACATAATTCGCGCACTTATGATTGCTGGATGCGCGGCAACGCTGACACCGATCGGCATTTGCCAACAGCCCGCAGCCAAGGTGATCGGGGACATTCAGCCAGCTCACCCGGTGACCTCACGCGTTCCGGTCGATATGCTGGCGCAGCTCAGCGGATCGCTGCAACAGCTCGCCAGCAAGGTTTCTCCAGCCGTCGTTCAGATCGAAGTTACCGGGATCGGACAAACCGAGGCGCAGGGTCGTAGCGATATGGCGCTCATCGTGCGCCAACACACAATCGGCGCTGGAATCATTGTGGACCCTAACGGATACATCATGACCAACGCTCACGTGGTGAGCGGGGCGCATCGCATACGTGTAATTCTGTCGGCGCCACCTACCGAATTGTTTGACGCCTCCGCTGCCCGCAAATCGCAGGTTTTAGAGGCGAAAATTGTTGGAGTGAACAAGGAAGTCGACTTGGCGCTGCTGAAGATTGAGGCCAGTAATTTGCCGACACTGCGGTTGGATGTGGAACGCTCTCCGCAACCGGGGGAACTCGTTTTCGCCGTCGGCAGCCCGGAAGGCTTGCAGAGCTCTGTGTCGATGGGTGTGATCAGTTCGGCGATGCGGCAACCCGATCCCGATAATCCTATGGTGTATCTGCAAACGGACACTGCCATTAACCCTGGCAACAGTGGAGGGCCATTGGTGGACGTAACGGGCGCTGTAGTCGGGCTGAATACTTTAATCATGAGCCACAGTGGAGGCAGTGAAGGGCTGGGTTTTGCGATCCCCGCGCGCATCGTGAATTTCGTTTACCAAAGTTTCAGAAAATACGGCCACGTATATCGCGCAGAGATGGGCGTTGTCGCTCAGGCGATTACGCCCACCATGGCGAAAGGCCTTGGGCTCGCCCAGGACTGGGGCGTGGTGCTCGCCGACGTCACTCCGCAGGGACCAGCTGATGCAGCCGGCTTAGTCGGCGAGGACGTGATCTTGGCCATAGACGGGCATCCCGTGCGAGGCCTTAGTGAGTTCGCCGCGGCGCTCTATATCCATCCACCCGATCAGGTCCTCAAGATCAACGCATTAAGAGGAGTCCAGGAGCTGTCAGTGGAGGTCCCCGCGATGCGCGTGCGCGACCCGATGGACCAACTCGTTGATGTCGCGGATCCGATTAAGAGCCGTGTCGAACAGCTGGGCATTTTCGGGCTGAATTTCGACGGTGAACTGCATTCCGTTTTGCCGGATATGCGTATCGGTATTGGCGTGATCGTGGCGGGACAGGCGCCGGCGTTCAATTCTGTTGCCACCGGCCTACGCGTTGGAGACGTGATCCATTCCGTGAATCGCACGTACATTGGGTCGCTCGAGCAGTTGAAATCGGCGGTCGCTCAGCTAAAACCAGGCGACGCGACAGTGTTGGGCATCGAGCGAAAGGGACAATTCCAATATCTCGCCTTCGAGATGGAATAGCGCAGCATCCTGATACTGCAGAGCACTTGCGAAATGTCAAAACCAGCGCGTGTAACTATGCGGTCGCGCATGTCAACATAGTGTTATCTGGAAATTGACGATCACTTTATAAAAGGGAGCGAAGCAGTTCGCGTGCGGAGACGGCATCCAGGAAGAGTTATATTCCGGGCTTCGAATCAACAGTACGACTGTGATCTCTGCGTTCTCTTCCTCGACCTGAGAAAGCGGCGCCAGACCCCCAACTCTGGAATCCAGCTAACTTCATAGATCAATTCTTGCTCCTCGTTGATGCGTTCTTTTTCGTTCCACATCAGGCGACTTTCCATTTCCCAACGCACATCCACTCTTTCAGGAAAATTCGCCACAGGAGCGGTTTCCACGTAAATCGGCGCTTTGTACATAATGTCGAACCTCAGTGACCTCCGCACTTTCGAAGGGGGGTCGGAATACATCTCTGCACTCCAGATTCCACTCGGCAGCCGCTCATCGATTCGCGACAACGACTAACGAGGGGATCGTTTCGCAGATTTGAAGAGTTGGGTGTCAGCGGCAGGCGGCCTCGATGCGCATTCGGCAACTACTTCAACCATTACCGTTGGCACTTTCGTCCTTGGTATGTATGACCCGACTGCAAAGAAGCTCGTTTGGATAGGTGCCGCACAACACACGATTGATCCCAGCAAAAAACAAGAGAAAAACCAGGAAAGGCTCAACAAGGAAGCGCAAAAACTCCTGAAGGACTTCCCGCCGGGGCGCGGCTAATAAATCCTCCGACTCTTAGGGAAGACTGAACTTGATCCAAAAATTCGGCGCGGACCCAGGGGCGCGCACGTTACTGGAATCATCCATGAACCGATACATGATTCGCGGACTCACGATTGCTGGATGCGCGGCAACGCTGATACCGATCGGCGTTTGCCAACAGCCCACGACCAAGGCCATCGGGGACATTCACCCAGCTCGCCAGATGGCCTCACGCGTTCCCGCAGATATGCTGGTGCAGCTCAGCGGATCGCTGCAGTAACTCCCAAGCAAGGTTTGCCAGCCGTCGTTCAGATCGAAGTTGCCGGGATCGGACAAGCGGAGCAGCAGGGTCGCAGCGATATAGCCCTCTTCGTGCGCCAACACACAATCGGCGCTGGAACCATTGTCGGCGCTGACGGATACATCATGACAAACGCCCACGTTGTGAGTGGGCCCATCGCATACGTGTAGTCTCGAGGCTCTCAGAGCCCCCATATGGTCAGCTGCTTTTTCGGCATCCTCAATCCGACACCGCGACTGTCCCGGCTTTGACTTCCGGCGAGCTAAGATTAACAGCAACCTCTTTATTGAACTTGAAATCCGTCGGGGCGGTACCGACGACAAGCCGCGCTCCACGACTGAGCTTCAAGTCCGGGAATGCCCATTGGATGAACACCGAAAGCCGATTCTGGAAGGCGAGGAGATTCATCACGTGGATACAGGCCCACAGGATCCAGGCAAACAGACCTGAGAGATGAACCCCGGAGATGTTGGCCACTGCCGCTCGGCGTCCGATCACTGCTAGCGAGCCCTTGTCGGAGTACTCAAAGGGACCGAGTGCCGGCCCACTTTTCACTTTTCTGGAGATTGCCTCGGCCGCATACTGCCCTCCCTGCATGGCCACCTGCGTCAATGCCGGTAAAGGTTTTCCCTGAGTATCGACAGAGCAGGCAAGGTCCCCGATGACATAGATATCAGGATAGTTCGGAATCGTAAGGTCAGGTTTCACCTTGACTCTCCCTCTTTTGTCGGTGTCAGCACTCGTGCGACGAGTGAGAATTTGTCCAAGTGAAGAGGCCGAAATGCCACCCGCCCAGATCACTGTTCTCGCTGTTAGGTGTTCCAGATTTTCTCCGCTTTGCATCGTTACTCCTTCCTCATTTATGCCTCTGACCATGGCGCCGCACCTTAAAGTCACGCCGAGCCTGTTAAGAGACCGGCTCGCCTTCTCCGACAGGTCTTCTGGAAACGACATGAGTACTCTGGGTGCTCCGTCAATCAAGATGATCTGGCTTTCTTCCGGACGAATGGAGCGAAAATCATTCTTGAGCGTCTGTCGTGCGATCTCGGCAATCGCTGCAGCAAGTTCGACACCGGTCGGCCCAGCCCCAACAATTACAAACGTTAGCCACGCTCGGCGCTGGACCGGATCCGGGATTCGCTCTGCGACCTCGAATGCGTACAGAATTTTATCGCGGACGAGTGTGGCTTCTTCGACACTCTTCAAACCAGGCGCCCATTGTTGCCAGTCGTCATTCCCGAAGTACGAAGGTTGCGAGCCGGTTGCGACAATCAGTGAGTCGTAGGCGAGCACTGCGCCATCGGCTAGAAACACCTGCTTTGCACCAGGGTCAATATCTTCCACTGATCCCAGGAGGACACGGGTATTCTTTTGCTTACTTAGCACGCTTCGTAGCGGTGCTGATATCTGTCCGGGCGACAGTGAACCGGTGGCAACTTGATTTAAAAGAGGCTGATAAAGATGGTAATTGCGCCGATCAATTAAGGTCACGTCAAATAGGTCGGACTTCAGCGCCTGGGCTGCGCGAAGTCCGCCAAAACCACCTCCCACTATGATTACTTTCCACGGGGTGTTCACAGATATTTCTGGTTTCATACTTATCTCCGTTCTTTCCTTAGAAATTAGAAGTTGATACCGAACCGGTTACCGAGCACCCCGCGTTGTTAAGACGAGGCTGTCCGGTACGCTCAATGTCAAAGCCGATCATCGACCGCAAATGTTTTGTAGCCCTTACTTACGCCCGATCAATGCAGGAAGAATCGGGGTTATTTGGAGCTGAAGATTCCATTTCGGGCTATTCACTTGTGGACGCACGACGTAATACTGAGCCTGCACGTCGAACTTCACTGGTAGGAGCCCGAGTTTGCGCAGTTTTCCGACTTGCAAGCCGACCGGAAATGCCACCTTGTTACCGTTAGGCGCCTCCCAGTCCACAGACATGCTGGGATTTGTTCCCACGCTCCATCCGTTGGAGTACGCCCAGACAAAGGCGTAGTACAACAGCATATGGTTGGCCTTTTGACCGCTTCCTCCGACCGAGAACCACTGCTGCGGACGATCCTGACGTGAAAGTAAGTTCTCGAACGGCAATCTTGGCCAGCGAATTCACATCCGGCGGTCAGTAGCTAATGCCAAAGCTCATTGGTCGCGTTCGAAGCGGCAACAGGAACAACA
>JAUTWY010000119.1 GCA_030838305.1 Acidobacteriaceae bacterium | reverse complement strand
ACCCGGCCGGAATGGTCGCCGGCTTTCTGACCATCGCTCTATTTCGACTCCCTGCGCTCGGCGGGCTGCTTATCATCGCCGGAGCGATCATCTATTTGGTGGGAGTCTTCAGCATCAAGGCCGCGATGGAGGAATATTACAACTCTACCGAGAACGTCGGATTGCAAATGAGCGGCGTGATGACATTTTTCTTCAGCACGGTCTATATCCAATATCACATCAACAGCATTGCCCGCTGGAAGAAGACGGGCGTGCTCAAGTAAGCGGTCACGAGCGTAAAGCATGCCTTCTCCGCGTATCCGACGTCTCATGCTCGATGAAGAGACACTGCAGGGGTTGCTGCAGAATTGGCCGCTGATTCAGATCACAGGCAAGGCCGGAATTCCACCGGAGATTTATCGCTTTACTTACAACTTGCGCGGGCTCTATGTTTCCGGCTCGGGAGAGATTCTGGAGCGCGACTCGCACGTGCTTGAGGTGAATTTGACCCTCGGTTATCCCAGGCGTGCGCCACAATGCCGCATGCTGACGCCGGTTTTTCATCCCAACTTCGACGATTCCGTGGTATGCATCGGAGATTTCTGGGCCGCATCCGAGGGTCTCGATCAATTAATTATCCGCATTGGCCGGATGATCTCCTATCAGGAGTACAACACAAAGAGTCCTTTGAACGGACTGGCCGCGAAGTGGGCAGCACAGAACTCTCACCTGTTGCCCATTGACCCGAGGCCGGTCGCGCCGCCGCTCAATGGTGCGCCGAAGGCGCCTGCGCCAGAAGAGGACGAAAACACTGCTCCAGTGCAAGTTGGACCAGGTGTACCTACAACAGCGGAGGATCAGTGGTCCGAGAAGATCGTGATTTCTCCGGAACATTCTGGAGTTTCAAATCCTCCGCCTGCTGCGCCTCCGCGGTTATCGACATTTTCGAACCCCACCGTCTCAAACGCTGCAGAGTTGAAAACAGAATTTGCCGTGCTCCCCAAGGAAGACAGGTTTTTCCGCTGGAGGTTGGTTCTGTTTTTTACCCTGCTGGCGATTCTGTCCGGATGCCTACTCTGGTATGGCTTTCAACGTCAGGCGCAAGTTCCGCTGCCTGTCCCTACCAGGAAACTGCCAGCGGGGGCAACCAAGCCCGCAGGCGCTAATGCACGACGGTCTGCCGGACTTGATCGGTTACGCGAGAGGGTTATGCAACTTCCGGGGAGTTCTAACCCGGAGGCGCTTCGGGCGGAGGACAATGCCCGAAAGTCAATGCAGGCGGGAGATAGTGCGTCTGCGATCACGGCCCTCAAGCAGGCTGTTTCTCTCGACTCGAATTTCTCCCGCGCATGGATTGAGTTGGGCTGGATATATTCGGCGACGGCAGACAAGAGTTCAGCTCTTAACGCTTTTCAAAAAGCTGTCGAAGCCGACTCCACCCAAATTGTTCCCTACAAAACCCTAGCCTACTACTACGCGTTTCTCGGGAACCGTAACGATGCCATCGCCACTTGGCAGAGATTGCAGGGTCTCGCTTCCGACGATCCCGACCTCGCGCCAAATCTCGGTGGGCTTTTTATGGCCGAGAAGCGCTATCCGGAGGCGGCATCCCTCTTCGAATCCGCTGCCCTGGCGAACCCCGCCGATGCATATGCCCGACTCCGGCTGGGGATGGTCCGTTTGCGTTCTCACAACACAGATCAGGGAATGGAGGCGATGCACAAAGCATTGCAGATCGACCCCGGGGCAGAAATGCTCAATGATGTCGCCTATGAGATGGCTGAGACGAACACGAATCTCGCCGAAGCTCTCGTCTACTCGCAGCGGTCCATTAGGGACGTGGAAGAGCGCTCACAAAAGGTGGATTTGCAGAACATCCAGAAGGCCGACCTCCAGCTAGCCCGGGCGATCACCGCATACTGGGATACTCTCGGCTGGATCTACTTCAAGATGGACAATCTGGCGCGGGCCAAGAGTTACCTCGCCCCAGCCTGGCAGCTCCGCCAGGAAGGACTGGTGGGCGATCATCTTGGCCAAGTATATGAGAAACAGAAACAATTCCCGGCGGCGCTTCACATGTACAACCTGGCGCTCGAAGCCAATCCGCGCTTGGACGAAACCCCGGCGCGCATACGCAATCTCGCCAAGGTCCCTCTCCCTGAGAAGCGCTTGAATGCCCGTGAAGAATTGAACTTGATGCGCACCGTCCAACTTCCCACCATCACCGCGACCAATGCCAGCGCGGACTTCGATGTCCTTCTCGTTGCCAACGGGAAGATAGAAAAAGCAAATTTTTCGAGCGGTTCCGAAGCTCTTAGGAGCGCCGGAAAAGAGCTCGAAAACGCTCGATCCGGCGAAGCGTTTCCTCCAGCCTCGACGGCGCGTCTGATCAGAAGAGGAGTTCTTTCCTGCTCCTCGTATACCGGCTGCAATTTCGTCTTTTATCCCCTCACCGTGATTCCGGGCACAAACTAATTCTGCTGAAAAGCAGTTCTATTTTCGAAATCCCAGAACTCCAGGAGCCGCCGCGAAGCATTCCTCCTAGGTTTCTTCGACGATATGTCGTGAAAGCCAGCAAACGCCCCAGAAGCCGGCTTGCAGGAAATCTCAGCAACGAGGTAACGATAAACGCCCTTGTCCAATTGAAACTTGAGCACTTCGATTCTCCGGACGTTAAAAGGGGACGGCAAGAATTGACCTCGCGATATCATTTTGTACGAAACGACGTCCGCCGACACCGTTTGATATCCGAAACGCTGGCATTCACTCCTGACCAACCCATTCGGTCTGCAGACTGGGTGGCCGCATCAAGGTCTGCATTACTACGCAATATTGTTCCGTCTTCTCTCGTAATCCACGCAATTGTTCTGCTGTTGCTTTAGGCGCGGCAACACTGAAATGGAGACGAATGCTTGCAAAGCCGACGGGCACGTCTTTTGATATGCCAAGAGTGCCTCGAAGATCCAAGTCTCCATCTACCGTGACTTCAATGCGCTCGGTCGGTATGCCCATCGCAGCAGCCACCATCTGACAGGTGATCTGCGCACACGCCGCCAGCGCTCCGAGCAGCAGGTCACCAGAACAGGCACCGGCTCCCGCGCCTCCGACTCCCTGGTGGGCCTCGGCTTGGTAGATGGCGCGGCCGATATCAACCGAGCAGGCGATCGGAGCATCTGTCTGCCCGCCTTTCGCCCGGATTGTGATGCGCGAAGCACTTGGATCATTGCGATATTGCTCTTTCAACGGCTTCTGTAGGGATCGGATGTCCATGTGACTCTTTTTCTTCCTTTTTTCTCTGGCCGGACTCTTCCGCGACCGGGTCGGCGTCAGCCGTTTTGAACCAGTTCCACATGCATGCTAGCATTTGCGCATGCCCAAATTCGTCATCGAACGCGAGATTCCGGGAGCTGGGAACCTGTCTGAAGCCCAGTTGAGGGAAATCTCGCAGAAGTCCGTCAACGTTCTAAAGGGAATGGGTCCGGAGATCCAGTGGCTCCACAGCTATGTAACCGGCGACAAAGTGTACTGCGTGTACCTCGCTCCAGATGAGGCAACCATCCGAGAGCATGCCAAGCGCGTGGGTCTCCCCGCTAATCGTGTGTCTGCCGTCCGACGGCTCATTGATGCAGCGACCGCCGAGTAGGCCAATACCTTTCTGCGTTCAACCCTCGGCCGTCGACCACCACACTTACCAACGCTTTATCGAACATGGGTCGTCGGTTCGGGAGTGAGCACCTCGCCAATCGCTTTGTCGACTGGCAATGCCCAACCTTCCAGCCAAGCGGTAACCCCGGCGTTGTTGGTTAAAGCCTGGCGCGCAGGATGCAGTATCGCTTCTAGCTTAGCCTGCTCCGCGGGCGTAAGGGGGGCGCCGATCTCATGACGCAACGCAGCCGCCGCACCGGCCAATCGCAGGGAGCGCTCTGCTTCCAGCCGCACCGCCGCGGAGCAGGCAAAGCACTCCAGCAGCCGTGCAATTCCGCGCTTGTGGTCGAGACTCTGGAAAATACTGATGCTCTCCCGGTGAAGAGCCCTTGCGGTCTGATAATCCTGCTGCTCTCTCGCCAATGTACCGAGGTCAGCGAGAGTGCCGGCAATGCCCCAGGGGTCGCCGAGTTCCCGGAAAATCTTCAAGCTTTGCTCATACAGATTTCGCGCTTTGGCGGAATCGCCCTGCTCGCGGGCGACATCGCCCTGATAATTCATCGACCACGCTGTCCCCGTTCGGTCTTCGAGTTCCTGGAAGATCGAAAGGCATTCCGCATAGAGAGAACACGCGCGCGCGTAGTCTTTTTGTAACTTGACCACATTGGCTAGATTGCTGAGAGCTCGGGCCACAGCTTTCTGGTCCCCCAGCTCCCGCCACAGCACCAAACTTTCTTCAAATAAAGAGTGTGCCAGTTGCACGTCGCCGCGGTCACGCGCGTTGACGCCCAAGGCATTCAGAGATACCGCGACGCCCTGTTTATCGCCTAATCGACGCGTGATTTCGAGACTCTCCGTGATCAACGCATCGGCCGAGGCGTAATCTCCTTGTTCCAGCGTAAGCACCCCAGCTGCAAACAGTGCATGGGCTCGCGCCTTCGTCGGATTTGCCGCGCCGGGAAGCTTCAGCAGCTTACCGAGACGGTCGCGGCCTTCGGTGAGGAACTCGCGCATCTCCCAGAAGCGAAACAGAGCTGTGCCAAGACGCAAGCCCCACTCCGCACTTCCGGTCTCGGTGAGCCATTCGAGGGCGGCGCGGAAATTGTCATGTTCAAGCGCGCAACGCGCCATCCATTCCGCGCCTTCCATGCCACCTTGTTCCGCTGCGCCTTCTTCGGCCAGCACCAGGCAATAGGCGGCATGGGCGCGCTTGGTGATGGAATGTTCGGAGCCGGCTTCCAGCCTGTCCAGCGCATACTCTCGAACCGTTTCAAGCATCACGAAGCGGGATTCGCCGCTCGCTTCTTGGATCTGCTGCATCAGGCTTTTATCCACCATGGAGGCCATTCCGTCGAGCAGATCAAGATCGAGATCACCCTTGGTATCGCAGACGGCCTCGACGCCTTCCAGATTGCAGCCCCCCACAAACACCGACAGTCGGCGGAAAAGCTTTTGTTCGGCTGCGCTTAGCAGGTCATAGCTCCAATCCATCGCAGCCCGGAGCGTCTGTTGCCGTTGCGGCAGATCGCGGGCGCCACCCGTTAAGAGTTGCAAGCGGCTTGCCAGGCGCCTCTGCATGGAGGAGGGAGAAAGAACTTTGATTCGGGCGGCGGCGAGTTCAATCGCGAGAGGCAGGCCATCCAGGCGGGCACAGATTTCGGCGACGGCCGCCGAATTTTCTCGATTCAGTTCGAAATCCGGCTTGGCCGCAACCGCCCGCTGCACAAACAATGCGATCGCCGGGTACTGTGACAGAACGTCTAGGGAGGGCAGCGACCGCGGATCCGGCAGGGCGAGTGGCGGCAATGGAAATTCATGTTCTCCGTACACGTGCAGCACGGCACGGCTGGTTACCAGGATTTTTAAGTGCGGGCCCATGACCAGAAGATCTGCCACCAGCGGCGCCGCCGCGACCAGGTGCTCAAAATTATCCAGGACGAGCAGCATGGGTGCGCGAGATGAACTCTCCAGGTTCTCGCTCAGAATTTCGAGGGACGATTGCCTGCCTGTCTCTCGAATTCCCAGCGACTGTACGATTACAGAAGGGATCAAGGCCGGATCATTCAGGGGACTGAGCGGAACAAAATGAATGCCGCCGGAAAACTGCTCCGCCAAGCCACTCGCTACCTGCAGCGCCAGACGTGTTTTTCCGATTCCGCCCGGACCCGTAACTGTGACTAGGCGAACTCCCTCGCGAAGCAGTAGTTCTTTCGCGGCCTCAACCTCCTTGTCCCGCCCGACAAATCCTGTTCTCTGCACCGGGAGATTGGCAAGACGTGCTTCCACCGGCAACGTTGGCTTCTCCGAAAAACGTTCGCGTATGGCCGCAAGTTCCCGGGCCAGTTCTCGAGTAGAGACGTAGCGCTTATCAGGATCCTTTGCCAAACATCTTTCGACCGCCCAGTACAAAGGGGCGGGAACATCCCGGTTCTGAGCCGGTATGGGTTCAGCCTGTTCGCGAAGAATCGCGACCATAGTCTCGGCGCTAGTCCGTCTCTGAAAGGCGCGCTTCCCAGTCAGCATCTCGTAGAGGACCAAGCCGAACGAGAACTGATCCGACCGAAAATCAAGCCGTTTGCCCTCTACCTGCTCCGGCGACATATACCCTACGGTTCCAAGAACCTGACCGGACGAAGTCAGCGAAGCCGTGTTCACATCTGCCCGTTCTCGGCTGGGTGGGTTGAGCTTGGCCAGGCCGAAGTCGAGGATCTTCACGAACCCATCTTTAGAAACCATCAGATTCTCGGGCTTCAGATCTCTGTGTGTAATGCCCGCCTCATGAGCCTTGGTCAAGCCATCTGCAACCTGGGCTGCGATTTCAATTGTTTTTCGCATGGGCAGCGAATCTGAGAGAAACAACTCACGCACCGTAGCTCCCTCGATCAGCTCCATCGCGATGTAGTGGCGGGATTCCTCGCGTCCCAGTTCGTAGATAGTGACGATGTTGGGATGGTTCAAGGCAGATGCCGAGCGCGCCTCCTGTTCGAAGCGGAGCAGGCGGCTGCTGTCCGCGGAAAAGGAGGACGACAAAATCTTGATGGCAACAACGCGATTCAGCATGGTATCGCGGGCGCGGTAAACCTCTCCCATTCCTCCGGCACCGAGCAATTCAATAATCTCGTAGCGTCCGAGTTTCGCCCCGGACTTAAGCGAACGGGAAGAAGGAAGCTGCAAAACCTCTGCCGCGGTCGCATCCAAGAACTGGCTTCCGGCCGCTTCATGAGAAGCCATCAGCGACTCCACTTCGCTGCGCAGATCGGCATCTGCCCCACAGACGGAGGCCAGGTAGGGTTTCCGTCCTTCGAGATCCAGTCGCAGCGCTTGCTCCAGGATGAGTTTGATTTGTTCCCAGCGTTCCGAATTCATTTGCTGGGTCTCCGGGAAATCTCGCGATGCAGCCAGGCCCGAGCCGCCGTCCACTCCCGCTGCGCAGTGGCAGTTGAAATTTCCATGACTTCTGAGATTTCCTCTAGTGAAAGACCGGCGAAAAAGCGCAACTCCACGACTTTGCTCTGGCGCGGATCGATCTCCGCCAAAGTAGTAAGGGCGTCGTCCAGGGCGATCACATCCAGATCTTTGCGCTGGGGGAGTGACACGGCATCGTCCAAGCTGAGCGCGAATGCCCCGCTGCCGCGTTTGGAAGCGCGATGGCGGCGGGCATAATCCACCAGCACCTGGCGCATCAGTTGTGCGGCGACGGCAAAAAAGTGCGTCCGGCCTTCCCACGCCGGAAGTTCTTGCTCCACCAGTCGGAAGTAGGCCTCATGCACGAGTGCCGCGCTCTGTAGAGTGTGGTTGGGGCGCTCATCCCTCAGGTAGTGCCGGGCCAGGCGGCGTAGTTCGTCGTACACCAGCGGCAATAGGACGTCTGAGGCTTCGCGGTCCCCAGCCCGCCAGCCCTGCAATAGTTTTGTAACTTGACTGGGAGGCCCGTGGCCCACCAAGTTTGCCCCCTCGGGGAAACCGCTCGGCTGTGTAGCCTATCGCTTCCGATTTTACCTGTCAAACCGTGGAAATAGGCTGCCAGGCCGCGATTTTTCGCCTTGAAAAAGATTTTTCCGCTGGATGATCAAATTCACCTTTTCTTTTCGCCGTTACATACAGGGGCAGTGGAAAGTGAACCCTAAGACTAAGGCACAGTGCTCG
>JAUTWY010000062.1 GCA_030838305.1 Acidobacteriaceae bacterium | reverse complement strand
CGATCTGCCGAGCAAACAGCAGTTTTACCTTCCGATGAAACAGGCTAATGAGATGGCAGGGGAAATGGGCTCGTCTGGCAACGTGCTTGGAAACAGAGGATACATCGTAGTGCGCACTGCACAACCTCCGGAGCGGATGGAAAAGGTACTGCCAGCGACAGTTCGTTCCATTGACCCACAGTTGCCTCTCAACCATGTCCAGAGCATGGAATATGCGATCACAAACAGTGAGGCGCCGCGCCGCTTCAACACGGTGCTGATTTCTTCGTTCGCAGCCACGGCTGTCTTGCTCGCAGTATTGGGCATTTACAGCGTGATTGCATTTTCGGTTGCGTCGCGTGTGCAGGAAATGTCGATTCGCATCGCTCTCGGTTCGCAGCGTCACCGAATCGTCCGGATGGTGATGGTCTCAGGAGCGAAGCTGGTAGTCGTCGGCTGTGCTATTGGGCTAGGCGCTGCCTTCGCCGTGTCACGCCTCGTTCGCTCGTTCCTTTTTGGCGTGAGCGCGTTCGATCCATTGGTGATGGCAGGGGCCGCATTTCTGCTCTTTCTTCTGGCGTTGGCCGCATCACTGGTTCCCGCCTGGCGTGCCGCCTCGGTTGATTTCATGCAAGCGTTACGTTCTGAGTGACCATTCGAACAAACCGGCACATCTAAGACTGCGGGCCAAGTGCGGTTTCGGTATGCGCCTTTGGCGCGCCAGCCGAGAGAGTTTAATTTGCTCAAGACCGTTTTCGGGGAAGTTAGTCCCGACTCCACGCCGCCAAAACAGTATTACTTCCAAATTGCCGAGCATCCGTCAGAAACCACAACACTGAGTAGCAAATCTCAGCCAAGCTTCTCAGATTCTTGCCGAAGCTATCGCAACGATTATTCGCTCCGTAGTGCCACGGTAGGATCGACTTTCAGAGAGCGCCGCGAAGGAATGTAGCATGCCAAAAAGCCCACAATGCACATCGTCAAAACGATGCCGGTAAAGACAGTGGTATCCCCAGCATTCACCCCGAACAAAAGAGAGGAGAGAAGCCGGGCAATTCCAAAAGAGGACGGAAGACCAATACCCAATCCGATTACGAGCAGGAAGAGGCCGCGCTTGAGAATCAGATAGAACACGTCGTGGCGCTGTGCACCGAGCGCCATACGGATACCGATTTCATGCATACGCTCCATGACGGAATATGACATGACGGCATAAACTCCCGCGGTGGCGAGAACCAACGCGATCACTCCCAGCACACTCACCATCGCCGCGACGTATGAAAGTTCGATCATCTGGTTCGAGATGACTTTTCCAAGCGTCTGAACCTCGTACACAGGCTGTTCTGCATCGATGTTGGCCAGCCGGAGCCGCGCAACCGGAGCAAGTTGCAACGCGTCGCGCGATGTGCCGATTGCAAGATACGTCGAAGGCATCGGGAACTGCCGATACGATACATACATCGCAGGAAGCTCCTGCTTCGACCACGGATCGTACTTAATATCACCGACTACACCTACAATCTTGGGCCAGGGTAGTGCCGAAGCATCCTCCCCTTGCCGGATATGTTTCCCGACAGGATTTTCACCCGAAAAGTATCTCCGTGCGAAGCGATTGCTTATCAGAGCAACGGCAGGCATTTCTGGACCGTCCTGATCTGTAATGTAACGGCCCTGAAGCAAGGGCACCTTCATCATGCGAAAGACATCCGGGCTCACCGATTCCAGGGTGGCCGAACGGAAATCACCCGGTCGGAGTGGGTGCCCCTCGATGCCGAATGTGGTAGTTACTCCACCATCTCCGAAAGGAACATTCGTTGCGAATGCAACGGAATTGACGCCAGGAATCGATTGCAGGGCGCGGAGGGCGCGCTCATAAAATTCTGCTTGTTGCCGGGGAGCCGCATACCTCGAACCAGACAGGTTAATCCGCATCGTCAAAATGTTGTTCGCATTGGGAGGGCCATCGTCTCCAATCAACGTCACGACTCCCTTAATCATCAGGCCCGCTCCAACCAGCAGAACTACGGATAAGGCGATCTCACTCACAACGAATAGGCTTCGCAGGATATGCCTTGAGCGTCCCGCCGTATTGCTGCGAGCACCTTCCTTCAGTTGGTCCGCGATGCCCAGGCCAGCAGTCTGAAAAGCGGGAGCCAGTCCGGACAGGATACCCGCACCAATGGCGATCAGCAGTGTAAACAGGAGCCCTTCGGGCTCGATGCGAACGTGTTGCCACGCAGAGATATAACGGCTGATTTCAGCAGGCATATAGTACCGAAGAAACTGAAGTCCAATTACAGCGAAAATCAGCCCCAGGATACCCGCTGCCATTGCAAGCAACACACTTTCCGTCAGTAACTGCCGGATAATGCTCCAGCGTCCCGCTCCCCTCGCACTGCGGATCGCAATCTCCGTTCTCCGACTGGTCGCACGAGCAAATTGCAAGTTGGCAACGTTGGCACAGGCAATGAGCAATACAAAAGAGACAGCTCCCAGCAATAGCACGGCAAACCGATCCGTAAGATCAGTAGCTACGAAATGCCGAATGGGAAGAACCTTAATCTCCCATTCCCGGTCATCCTTTGGATATTGAGACCCGAGTCTATTCTGGATTGTGGCGAATTCTGCGAACACATTTGATGGACCTGTCTCTGACTTTAATCTCCCAAAGATTACAAGGGTATGATGGGTTCGGTCTTGCTGCTCCCCCTGGTTCATCGCGAGCGGAATCCAAAGGTCTGCCCCAGCCGGAAAGTGCGACCGAGCATAGCCTGTACCCGAAGCGTGTCAAAGAAGTTTGCTGAGGCAAGGACACCGCTGACTTTCTCCGGAGTCCCAGTGCCGGCGAGATGGAGGTCGCCCCATCGGTAGGCCGCCAACCCCTCCAGCGAATGATTAGTGCTTCGCCAGTCCAGGTAGTCCGCCGGAGCGACTGCCTCCCAATTGCTGGCCGGCCGCTGT